>DAIREJ010000163.1:2855-4979 GCA_036795635.1 Sodaliphilus sp. | reverse complement strand
CGTGACCCACACCGCCACGGCGCTTCATCAACTGCACCTGCTCCTCATCAATCTTGAGGATTCCACCGTAGCTGTCGGGCTCACCATCAAGACCCACTACAAAGCAGTTACTCAACGAGCCCACCTGGAAATTGTTGCCTATACCCGCCATGGGGCTGCCCTGGGGTACGATATAGCGGAAATGGCTCATCAACTCAAACAGGCGGTCTTCGCTCATGGGATTGGGATACTTATTCTCGATGCGGGCAATCTCGCGAGCAATGCGGCGATGCATATCGTCGGGTGTCAGCTCATAGAGATTCCCGAAAGAATCCTTCAAGGCATACTTAGTCGCCCATACCCTGGCGGCAAGTTCATCTCCGTCAAAGTACTTCAACGAGGCCTCGTAGGCTTGCTGGTAATTGTAGGTTTTTGTTTCCATTGCTATTTTGTTGTTTTTAAGGATTTAAGCAAACATGGTAATTGCCAACGCGGCAAAATCCTCGCAAAGGTAATATGTTATTTTTGAATAACAAAATAATTCAAGTAAAATCTAAAGTTTTTCAAAAAATTTTTCAAATCATTGATTTTCAGTGTGTTGTGATTTTATCATGTCAAAAAAGTTTTCCAAAACTTCAACCGATAGAACGCCCAAATTACTATAAACAAACTATTTGGGCACAAAAATGGCTTCTCCAAAACAGAGAAGCCATTTTTTGAATTCTTACCGAAAACAGTGATTACTCAAGGGTACCGTTCTGAGCAGCCTCGATCATTTCTTCATTGGCGGTGATGTATATCTCAACGCGACGGTTCTGGGCTCGACCGGCCTCGGTGTCATTGCTGGCAACGGGATAGTCATAAGCCAGACCCTGGCTGGTCATACGTGCTTTGGGAACACCAGCGTTGGTCAGATAGTTCTTCACCTCGGTAGCGCGTGCATTGGACACCTTCTCGTTGGCAGCACGAGTGCCCACATTATCGGTGTGGCCGTAAATCTGCACATCGGTCTGAGGATTGCTGATCAGCGAGTTAGCGAACTTGTCAAGAGAAGCCTTGGCGTCTTTGCCGAGCTGAGAACTGTTGAAACCGAAGAGAATACCATTGTCAAAGGTCACCTTGATGCCCTCAAAACCGTTTACATCGGTGCAGGTGTCAACCTGTGCTCCAGGAATCTGAGCGAGCTCACGAGCCTGCTTGTCCATCTTCTTACCGATGAGCGTGCCGGCAACACCGCCAGCAACAGCGCCGATAGCACCACCAATGGCAGCACCCTTACCCTTACCAATGAGGGCACCGATGCCAGCACCGATAGCAGCGCCACCGCCACCACCGATCAAGCCGCCCTTAGTAGCATTGTTCATTGAACCACAGCCCGAGATACCGAGCATGAGCATTACGCTCAACAAAACACATAAACTCTTTTTCATTTCTTTTAAACTATAAATTTATGATGTTAATAATGAAAATATTTCGTCTTTCAACTTGCAAATTTAATCAAATATTTAATAAAACAACACTTTTTGCAAGAAAAATATGCGAGGCGGCATCAAAATGCCAACAGACCTCCTGTGAATTCGTAATAACCGAACTCATTGACGATGCCACCTTATTAGATGAAAGAGAGCCACACTAGTTTAAAATGACAGGCGAAACCACAGATTTAATAATTATTTCAGATTTATATTTTATAGTGTGGAGAAAATAGCTTACTTTTGTCATCCCTGCGTGAGTAGGCAGCGTTTCGGGAAAAAAAAGAATAAATTCTTTGTTTTCCGCTCAATTTGCACTACTTTTGTGGGTACTTTAGAGAGACATGATGAAATACTTGAGTCTGCCTGACAACTCGACACGCATCCTCCCTTTCTATCTTGCGATGGAGGAGTATGCTGCACGCATCATCGAAGAGGATGACATCTTCTTCATGTGGCAGGTTGAGCCTACGGTCATCTTTGGGCGCAATCAGGTGATGACGAACGAGGTGAACGTGGATTACTGCCGCGAGCACGGCATAGCATTTTATCGTCGCCGCAGTGGCGGTGGTTGCGTGTATGCCGACCAGGACAACATCATGTTCAGCTACATCACGCGCAGCGATGAGGTACAGAAGACCTTCACGGCCTATACCAACGCTGTGGCTGCCAT
>DAIREJ010000163.1:0-2845 GCA_036795635.1 Sodaliphilus sp. | reverse complement strand
ACCACATCCCAGGCCGCAGCATTGTCCATGGTACCATGCTGTTTAACACGAACATGGAATTCATGCTGAGGGCAATCACCCCATCTCGCGAGAAACTCACGAGCAAGGGCGTGGAATCGGTACGCAGTCATATCACGACGTTGACTGAGCACTTGTCGATGGACATTGAATCATTCAAGCGCCATGTGCGTGCAACCCTTTGTGACGGCGAGATTCTGCTAACCGCTGCCGATGTCACCGAGATTGAGCGACTCACCCTTCCCTATCTGGAGTCGTCATTCCTATGGGGCAACGATCCACAGTGTGAGATAAAGCGCGGCGGTCGCATCATGGGCGTGGGCACCATCAACGTGAAAGTAGAACTTAAAAACGGGGTGATCAACGACTTGCACCTAGATGGAGACTTCCTGCCGTTGTGCGGCGCCCGTGAAGCGATGCTGGAACGTCTGCGTGGTGTAAAATTAGAAACCGTAGACCTACAGGCAGCCCTCGAGGGATGTGATGCAGGAGAGTGGATAATGAACTTAAACAACGAACAATTAATAACTCTTTTAACCAATTAAAAACCATTTAACCGTGACTGAAGAAATCAAAGTAACCTGTCTGCATGACAGGCACGTGGCGCAAGGCGCTCTCATGTCCCCGTTCGCGGGCTACGACATGCCTATTCAGTATGTAGATATCACCACCGAGCACAATGCAGTGCGTCAGAAGGTGGGAGTTTTTGACGTGTCGCACATGGGCGAGGTGGAAATCACCGGTCCTGACGCAGCCAAGTTCACCAACTACATCTTCACCAATGACATCAATGCCATTAAGGCTGGCCAGATTCTGTACGGCATGATGCTGTACCCCGATGGTGGCACCGTTGACGACTTGCTGGTTTATCGTGTTGACGACAACGACTATTTCCTTGTGATCAATGCAGCCAACATCGACAAGGATGTTGCTTGGATCATGGAAAATGCCAAGAACTTTGATGTGAAGGTTGATCACCAGAGCGAGCAGTATGGCCAAATCGCTGTTCAGGGACCCGATGCCGAGAAGACCATGGGCGCTGTGCTGAACATCGACACTACCGACCTGACATTCTATACCTTCAAGAAGTTGGAATATGACGGCAAGACCATTATCGTGAGCCGCACCGGTTACACCGGCGAGGACGGTTTCGAGGTATATGCCGATCCCGCTATCATCTGCAAGATGTGGGACATGCTCATGGAAGCCGGTGTACAGGCCTGTGGCCTGGGTTGCCGCGACACCCTGCGCTTTGAGGCTGGTCTGCCCCTGTATGGCGACGAATTGACTGCAGAGATTTCGCCTATCGCTGCCACCTTCGGCATGTTCGTGAAGCTCGACAAGGAAGGCGGCTTCATCGGCCGCGACGCCTGCGCTCAGCAGAAAGCCGAAGGCACCCCCAAGAAACTGGTGGGTCTTGAGCTTGAAGGCAAAGCTATTCCCCGCCACGGCTATGATGTTCTTGACGGCGATAAAGTTGTGGGTTACATCACCACTGGTTATCACAGCATCACACTGGATAAGAGCGTAGCTTTCGCACTGGTTGACCGCGCCGTCGGCGCTCTGGGCAACACCTTGAACGTTCAGATTCGCAAGAAAGTGTTCCCCGCAACTGTGGTGAAGAAACGTTTCTACACTCCCAACTACAAGAAATAACTGAGTAAAAAAATAAAGTATTAACACATTTAATTCAATAACAAAATGAGTAAGATTATCGACGGACTCTACTACATGGAGTCACATGAGTATGTAAAGGTAGAAGGCGACTTCGGTTACATTGGCATCACCGACTTTGCACAGCATGAGCTGGGTAACGTGGTTTACGTTGACATGCCCGAGGTTGACGATGAGGTAAGTGCAGGCGAGGAGTTCGGCGCTGTTGAGAGCGTGAAGGCTGCCAGCGACCTGATGTCGCCCGTCAGCGGTACCGTTGTCGAGGTGAATGAAGCCCTCGAGGATGAGCCCGGCCTGATCAACAAGGACGCCTTCGAGAACTGGATTATCAAGGTTGAGTTGAGCGACAAGAGCGAACTTGACAACCTCATGGACGCCGCTGCCTACAAGGCCATGATCGGTGAATAAGTTTGAGTTAGAAGTTAGGAGTTTGAAGTTAAGAATTAACCGACAACTGTAAACTAATAAATAATGAGTTATAAATTTTATCCGCACACCAACGACGAGTTACAAGCCATGCTCAAGACGGCAGGCGTCAAGTCGTTGGATGACCTCTATCAGGACGTGCCCCAGGAACTCCAACTCAAGAAGGAGTATGAGCTTCCTGAGTCCATGAGCGAGATTGAGGTGCGCCGTTTCTTCGATCAGCTGGGCATGGGCAACATCACCATGCGCACCTTCCTGGGCGCCGGTTTCTATGACCACTACAGCCCTGCTGTTGTCCAGGACATCGTGAAGCGCAGCGAATTCCTCACCGCCTACACGCCCTACCAAGCCGAGATTTCACAAGGTACCTTGCAGTACATTTTCGAGTACCAGAGCATGATGACCGAGTTGACCGGCATGGAGGTAAGCAACGCCTCAATGTATGACGGAACAACCGCCACTGCCGAGGCTATGATGATGGCTGTCTCCAATGCCAAAAAGCGCAACCGCGTGCTGGTGAGCGAGACCGTTAGCCCCTATGTGCTGCGCGTGCTCAAGACTTACGCCAAATACCAAGGCATCCAGATTGACATGGTTCCTGCTGCTGGTGGCGTGATGGACCGCGATGCTCTCAAGGTGGAACTCGAAAAGGACGATGTGGCTGGTGTTATCGTTGCCACGCCCAACTTCTACGGTATCATTGAGGACTTCACTGGTGTCGCCGACC
>DAIREJ010000162.1:0-5037 GCA_036795635.1 Sodaliphilus sp. | reverse complement strand
CGTCTCCACCGCCCTGCTATCGGCCGTGCTCGCCATGGAAGGCCGCCATGTCACCAGCGCCGAGGGCATCATCGACGAAGACGTGGACCGTTCCATCCGCAACCTCACCATCATTGGCGCCGACGCAATGTGCGCCACCGACAACATGGTCCTCAACATCATGACGGGCAAGTCATGATGTCAAGGGCTGATTGACAAGTGATTAGGCTAAGCCTAAATTGAAATCTTTCAGGAACTGATTGAATTCAGGATTGTGCTGCTTGATTTCCTCCACGACTTCGCGGGGAGACAAGATTTTGGGTGTGTCGATGGGCGTCTCGCTCACCTTCACATCAAGTATCAAGCGGTCATTCAGGAGAGCATCACACAGGAAACGCACAATCGCCTCCTTGTGTTCTTCCACATTCTTCTGCTCGGTGGGGCTGCCCACAATCATCACATAGTGCTCATCGCCGTCGCCTTGCTGTGGCTTGGCATAGGACATGGTCGTCACCAAGGCACGTTCCTGGGGGTGTTCCTCGATATAATCATTCCATGCCGACAGCAGTTGCTCGCCAGTGAACGGCTGGGTGCGTTGTTGGATGGCGGTCTGCACGGGCTTTGCGGCAGGAGTATCGGCAGTTGAGACATTCACCATGATGCGCGGAGCGTTACCAAAAGTACCAGGCATCGGGCGTCCTGCAGGAGCAGGAGCAGGAGCAGGGGCCGCGGCTTGAGGCGGTTGCTGAACAGCAGGGGCAGGAGCCTGTTGTGGCTGTGTAGCCGCGGCTTGAGGCTTGGGGGCAGCAGCTTGGGACGGCTGCGACGGGGTTGTGGCCTGTGGACGCTGCGGTGCGGTCTGCTGCTGGGGTTTAGGGGCGGCAGGAGCAACTGCAATCTTCTGGATAGAAGGCTGTTGAGACGGTTGCTGCTGCGGTACGACCAGTTGACACAGTTTTACCAGGGTCAACTCCACCAGCAACTGCTTGCTGCTGGCATTGCGGTAATTCAAGTCACAACTGTTGCACAGGTCGAGTGCTCGATAATAAAACTGCGGTGCCAGTTTTGCACTTTGGGCACCATACTGCTGCGCCACCTCATCATTCATCTCGAGCAGTTTGCGAGTCTGGGGCGTGCTGGCGACCATCAGGTCGCGCAGGTGCTGCGCCAGTCCGTTGATGAAAAACTGCGAGTCAAAGCCCTTGTCGCGTATTTCCTTATAAATGAGCAATGCCTGCATGACGTCACCCGTCAAAAACGTCTCCACGAGCCTGAAGTAGTAGTCATAGTCCAACACATTCAAGTTGTCGAGAGCGCTCTGGTAGGTGATGTGCCCTTCGGTTGATGCGGCCACCTGGTCAAAGATGGACAGGGCATCGCGCATGGCACCGTCGGCCTTCTGGGCAATGACGTTGAGCGCAGCGGGCTCGGCCTCCACGTTCTCCTGCTCGCAGACATACTGCAACTGCTGCACGATGTCGGGCACCGTGATGCGGGCGAAGTCGTAAATTTGGCAGCGAGACAGGATGGTGGGGATAATCTTCTGCTTCTCGGTTGTCGCCAAAATGAAGATGGCATATTCAGGCGGTTCCTCCAGTGTCTTCAGAAAGGCATTGAAAGCCGCCTGTGACAGCATGTGGACCTCATCGATGATGAACACGCGGTAACGGCCCGTCTGCGGGGGGATGCGCACCTGTTCGGTCAAATCGCGGATGTTGTCCACACTATTGTTGGACGCGGCATCCAGCTCGTTGATATTATAGGAGCGCTGTTCATTGAACGCCTTGCACGACGGGCACTCGTTGCAGGCCTCACCATCGGACGTGGGGTGCTCGCAGTTGATGGTCTTTGCAAAGATGCGGGCACAGGTCGTCTTACCCACTCCGCGTGGGCCGCAGAAGAGGTAAGCATGAGCCAAGCGGCCGCTGGCAATCGCGGTCTTCAACGTGTGGGTCAATGACTGCTGTCCCACCACGCTACGGAACGTCGAAGGCCTGTATTTACGCGCAGATACGATATATTTTTCGCTCATCGGGTCACAAAATGATAGTCGGTTTGTCTAAATTGCAAAGATAGTGCAAGCTGAGCACAGAACAAAAAGATTTATTCTTTTTTATGTCGAAATGCAGCTTATCTTCGCCGAAGGCAAAGATAATACTTTTTCTTCAACTTCACCCTATCCCTCACATACTATTTTTTCGTATAACAAAAAATATTAGGGCGGGTGTTGCACATTTATGAGAATTAATGTATTTTTGTGGGTCATTTACAAAACATAGACCTGAACAAAACTTATTGTAGCATGAAGAATATCCTGATTATCGGCTCGACGGGCCAAATCGGCTCGGAGTTGACAATGAAATTGAGAGGCATCTATTCGGGTAATGTGGTTGCCGGGTACATTCCCGGTGCCGAGCCCAAGGGTGAACTCGCCGAGAGCGGACCCTCGGAAATCGTTGACATCACCAATGCCAAGCAGATTGGTGAGGTAGTGGACAAGTACAACATCGACACCATCTACAATTTGGCAGCCCTGTTGAGCGCTGTCGCCGAGAATAAGCCCCAACTGGCTTGGCACATCGGCATCGACGGTTTGATGAATGTGCTGGAAGTGTCGCGCGAAAAGAAATGCGCCGTGTTTACCCCCAGCAGTATCGGCTCGTTCGGCCCCAACGCGCCCAAGGACGGCACGCCACAGGACACCATCCAACAGCCGCGTACGATGTACGGCGTGACCAAGGTGACGGGCGAGTTGCTGAGCAACTACTATGCGCTCAAGTTCGGCGTTGACACCCGTTCAGTGCGCTTCCCCGGCCTTATCAGTTACGTCACACCTCCGGGAGGTGGCACGACCGACTATGCCGTTGACATCTATTACAGCGCCGTTCAAGGCAAGAAATTCAAGTGTCCCATCGCCGCTGGCACTCTCATGGACATGATGTATATGCCCGACGCCCTGCGCGCCGCTATCGAGATCATGGAGGCCGACCCGACGCGTCTGGAACACCGCAACTCGTTCAACATCGCTTCGATGAGCTTTGACCCCGAAGTCATCTACCACAAAATCCAGGAGTACATTCCCGAGTTTGAAATGGAATATGATGTTGACCCCTTGCGTCAAAGCATCGCCGACAGCTGGCCCAATAAGCTGGACGACACCTGCGCCCGAGTTGAGTGGGACTGGAAGCCCGAATATGACCTCGACGCCATGACTATCGACATGATTGAGAAACTGCGCATTAAGTTCGGCATCAACAAGTAATTGATGAAAAGGATAATCCTAGCACTGTGCGGTATCGCATGCCTGTTGCTGAGCAGTTGCGGCTATAGCTACAAACTGGCCAAGGACTATGCTTCGACGGACAGTTTTGGCTACCTTGTCTTCGTGAGCGAATCGGGAAAACAGTATGATGACCTATGGGTCAACATCTCGGGCCTGAACAAAACGTTCCTCGCCTCGACAGCCCAGATTATTGACGGCGAAGTTGTGGGAATGCGTTATGGTGCACAACAGGGCACACGCCGCGTGATGGTGCGGCAAAAAGATGAGCGACTGCTCTATCAAGAAATCGTTGAGATACTAGCCGGCGAGGACTGCATCATCAAGTTCAAAGATTAATTCAAGGAGGCAGGCTTAATGCTTGCCTCCTTGAAGTATAGTGTTTAACGGGGCTGCGAGATGCCACTGAAAGAATGGAGACGCAAGATTTTGCGTCTCTACTTTTACACGTCATCCCTTGCGCAGAAGATCGATGAGGTCGGCGACGCCTTGGGTAGCGGGCTTTTGGATGACATGGACCCAGTCAGGCACGCTAGCGGGCTTGGGATCAATGTAGTAGATGGGTACACCGCGCTTCACATACTGGATGAGCGCTGCAGCGGGATAAACTACCAGCGAGGTGCCGATGACGACAAAGATGTCAGCGTCATGGGCCAGCTGAGCCGCCTCTTCCATATTAGGAACCGCCTCGCCAAAGAAAACGATGTGCGGCCTAACATGGTCGCCGTAGGGGTCCAGTGTGTCCACACTGGTCACCAGCCCCTTATCGGTCAACTGGTCACAGGGCAACGTGTATTCACGTTTCTCGTGCCTGACCGAGCGCACTTTCATCAGTTCGCCATGCAGGTGCAGCACGTTGGCACTGCCAGCACGCTCGTGCAGGTCATCCACGTTCTGGGTGATTACACGCACGTCAAAGTCCTTCTCCAACTCCACAAGGCCCAGATGGGCGGCATTGGGTTGTGCGTTGACCAATTGCTCGCGCCGCTCGTTGTAGAACTTGTGGATGAGCGCAGGGTTGCGCAGATAACCCTCGTGGCTCGCCACTTCCATCACGGGATAATTCTCCCACAAACCATCAGCATCACGGAAGGTCTTGATGCCACTCTCGGCACTGATTCCAGCACCCGAAGAGATCACTAATTTCTTCTTACTCATAGTTGTCGGCCAATTTTTTGATATGTTTTCAAATAACTGATAGCAAAAATAGTAAAATTTTTCCAAAAACTCGCACCATCATCAAGGAAATCACTATCTTTGCACCGTTTTTTACAAAAAAAGTAGATAGTTCAATGGATAAACTGAGTTACGCATTAGGCTTGAGCATGGGTGGCAACTTCATCGGCTCTGGCGTCAAGAAGCTGGACATCAATGACTTTGCTGACGGTATGAGAGCCATTTTTGAAGGTGCGGAACAGAAAATGACCTTTGACGAGGCCAAACAAATCGTCACCGAGTATTTCACCAACCTGGAGAAGCAGAGCGCCGAAGACAACGAGCGCTTGGGACGTGAGTATCTGGAGCAGAACAAGAACGCCGAGGGCGTCAAAGTCACCGCAAGCGGCCTACAGTATCAGGTCGTTAAAGAGGGCGACGGCGCTCAGCCCGGTCCCAACGACGTGGTCACTGTCCACTACACCGGCAGGCTGATTGACGGCACCGTGTTTGACAGCAGCGTGGAGCGCGGCGAGCCCGCCACCTTCCCCCTGGACAAGGTCATCCCCGGATGGACCGAGGGCCTGCAGCTGATGAGGGAGGGCGCCAAGTACCGCCTGTTC
>DAIREJ010000161.1:0-5046 GCA_036795635.1 Sodaliphilus sp. | reverse complement strand
ACCAAGGACCCCCTGATTAACAGTCAGATGCTCTAACCAACTGAGCTAAAGAAGCAATCCTCTCTCTTAAATATCTATCTATTATGTTGCGCTTCTTCTTGGACTTGAACCAAGGACCCCCTGATTAACAGTCAGATGCTCTAACCAACTGAGCTAAAGAAGCGTTTTCAGCACCCTAACGGCAGACCCTGCCGAAAAATGCGGTGCAAAGATAGTGCCAATAATTGAACTGTGCAATAAAATTATGAAAAATCTTGTGTTTTTTCCGCATGAGACGTTTTTTTATCACCTCTGTAATGCTGTAATTCACGGAATAGTAGTACTTTTGGTTGCTAAAAACAGACTGAAATGAAAAAGACGCTGAAATATCTTGCATGGTCCTTCGTGGCACTTTGCCTTGCCGCTCCCATGGCACTCGCCGATGACGAAAAAGCCGTGAATGATGACGCTGCAGTGGCACGCAGCCTGGACATCTTCAACTCGCTCTACAAGGAGTTGAACACGTTCTATGTCGATACCATCGATGCCCAGAAGGCTATCGAGAATGCCATCAACGCGATGCTCGACGACATCGACCCATACACCGAATACATCCCCGCCACCCAGGCCGACGAGTTCATGACCTTGAGTACAGGTGAGTATGGTGGCATCGGCAGCTACCTGATGGAGCGCACCGTTGACGGCAAGAAAGGCGTCTATATCAGCGGCCCCTATGAAGGCAGCCCCGCCGCACGCGCCGGTCTAAAGTCGGGCGACCGCATCATCATGATTGACGGCGACAGCACCGCTGGATGGGGCAGCGACCAGGTGAGTAAACGACTCAAGGGACAGGCCAACACTCATCTGACAGTGACCGTTGTGCGCCCCTGGGACGAGGACAGCATCAAGACCTTCTCGTTCAACCGTGAGACCATCAGCGTCAATCCCGTGCCCTACTATGGCGTGACGCGCGACAATATCGGCTACATCGACCTGACGACCTTCAACGAGAAGTCGGCACAGCAAGTGCGTGACGCACTCATTGAACTCAAAAAGGACCCCAGGGTGAAGAACATCGTGCTGGACCTGCGCAGCAACGGCGGCGGCATCGTCGAGGGTGCCATCCAGATCGTGGGCTGCTTCGTGCCCAAGGGCACGCAGGTGTTACAGATGCGCGGACGCGACAAGTCCAGTGAACGCACCTACAAGACCACCGTGGAACCTGTCGATACCGACATTCCCCTGGCTGTGCTCATCGACGGCGGCTCGGCAAGTGCCAGCGAAATCACTGCAGGTGCCCTGCAAGACCTGGACCGCGCGGTAATCATCGGCAGCCGCTCCTTCGGCAAGGGGCTGGTGCAGTCCACCCGCACCCTGCCCTATGACGGAATGCTCAAGGTGACCATCGCCAAATACTACATTCCCAGCGGACGACTCATCCAAGAGGTGGACTACGGCAACCGCAATGACGACGGCACCTACAAGAAGACCACCTCCGACAGCACGGCACGCATCTTCCACACCGCACATGGCCGTGAGGTGCGCGAGGGCGGCGGCATCGCCCCCGACATCAAGGTGGAGCCTCGCGAACTGAAGCGCATCGTCTATAACATCATGCGCGACCACTGGGACTTTGACTTTGCCACCAAGTATGTCGCCGAGCACGGACTAGAAATCGCCAATCCTGCCAACTTTCAAGTCACCGATGAGATGTTCAACGAGTTCAAGGCATCGATCTCGCCCGAGAAGTTCGAATATGACAAGGTGTGCGAGCAGCAACTCGCCACCCTGCGCAAGACAGCTACTGCCGAAGGCTACATGAACGATTCCACCCAAGCCGCTTTCGACCACCTCGAGGCACTGCTCAAGCACAACTTGGACCACGACCTGGACCTGCACCGCCGCGACATCTCCTACCTGCTGTCGCAGGAAATCATGGACCGCCTCTACTACCAGCGCGGACAGGTCGAAAACGCCATCAAGGACGATGATTTCATCGACAAAGCCAAAGAGATGTTTGACAAGCCCGGCGAGTACAACCGCATCCTCAAACTCCCTGCCAAGAAATCGTCCTCAAAAGGAAAACGCAAATAATCCCACCCCTTGAATAATTCAAGGCCTTAGACCAAAAACAGGGTCAACTATGCCATGACACCCGCCATGGCCCCAGAATATAAGAAACGCCGCTAACTACTTAATTGCAGTCAGCGGCATTTCTAATGGTACTCCCGCTGGGAATCGAACCCAAATCTAAGGTTTAGGAAACCTCCATTCTATCCATTGAACTACAGGAGCATCATGAAAGTTGGCTGGCACGGACGGCGCCAGCCAACTTAATCAATTACTTCTTGTTAGCAAGAGCGGCCTCCTTCTTATCGCTGCGACGGGCAATCCAATAAGCCACGGGCGAAGCGATGAACAGTGAGGAGCAGGTACCGATGATAACACCGAGGATCATCGCGAAGATGAAGCTGCGGATTGACTCACCACCGAATACCAACATGATGATCAGCACGAGCAGGGTCGTGATAGAGGTCATCATCGTACGTGACAGGGTGCTGCACAACGCCTTGTTGAAGGTGGTGTAGAGATCCTGCTTGGGATAGAGCTTGCGGTACTCACGCACACGGTCGAACACAACCACGGTATCGTTCACCTGATAACCGATAACGGTCAAGATAGCGGCGATGAACGTCTGGTCAATCTCCATCGAGAAGGGCAGCAAACCATGCAGGTTGTAGAAGCCGATCACCACGAACGAGGTGAAGGCAACTGCTGCCAGAGCGCCGATAGAGAAGGCGATGTTACGGAAGCGGAACAGGATGTAGAGTGCCATAGCAAGCAGTGAGAACAGCACAGCCCAGATGGCCTGGCGGGTCATATCGCTTGCGATGCTCGGACCCACGGTCTCGCTCGAGACGATGCCCACGCTCTCGTTTGACATGCTGAAGTCATTCTTGCTCATCGAACCGAGATCACTCTTCATACCCTCGTAGAGCTTAGCAACGATTTCGTCGTCAACGCCCTCGGCAGTGTCCTCGATCTTGTAGTTGGTCGAAACGCGAACCTTGGTGTCGTTATCGATGGTGATCACCGAGGTGGTAGCACCGGGGAACTGCTTCTCCAGCTGCGACTCCAGCGTCTGGGTCGAAACGGGATGGTCAAATTGCACAACATAGTTGCGACCACCCGAGAAGTCGATACCACGGTTGAGGCCACGCAGACCGAACAAAGCACCCATGATCACGAGCAGAGCCAGAACAACGATAGCGGTCTTCTTGGCAGCGCCCATGAAGTTGAAGTTCACATTCTCCATCAGGTGACGGGTGAACTTGGTGTTGAAGGTCATATTGTCGAAGGTGCCCTTGTTCACAAAGTGCTCCATCACGAGGCGGGTTGCAAACACTGCAGTGAAGAACGAGCAGCAGATACCGATTACCAAAGTAACGGCAAAACCGCGGATGGGACCGGAACCGAGCAGAATCAGGATGATACCGGTGATGATGGTGGTCAAGTTGGAGTCGAAGATGGCCGAGAACGCATTCTTGTAACCATCGCTGACGGCAGCCTTGAGACCCTTACCGGCACGCAATTCCTCCTTACAACGCTCAAAGATAAGCACGTTGGCGTCCACCGCCATACCCAGCGTCAGCACAATACCGGCGATACCAGGCAAGGTGAGCACACTCTGGAACGAGGCGAGGATACCGATGGTGAAGAAGAGGTTCATGATCAGACCGAGGATGGCGATCGAGCCAGCCTGCCAGCCATAGGCGAACCACATGAAGAGCATCAACAGACCCAAGGCAATAGCGAACGAGCGGAGACCCTTGGCGATGGATTCCTTACCCAGCGACGGGCCAATCACACTCTCACTGGCAACGTTGACACGTGCCACCATCTTACCAGACTCGAGCACGTTAGCAAGGTCACCAGCCTCCTCAACGGTGAAGCGGCCACTGATCTGTGAACGACCACCGTCAATCTGGCTATTAACATTGGGGAATGAATAAACCTGGTCATCGAGGACGATGGCGATGGCCTTACCGATGTTCTCACCGGTGATGCGGCTCCACTGACGGGCGCCCTCATCGTTCATGGTCATCGAAACCACCTGACCCTGCAGGTTGTCAAACTCGCTGCTAGCACGGGTAACGACGTCACCGTTCAAGACGGGCTGACCGTTCAAAGTGCGCAATGCAACGAGCTGGAAGGCCTCATGGCCACCCTGCATCTCGGCGGGCTTAACGGTCCAAGCCAACTTCAGGTCGGCGGGCAGGATCGTCTTGGCAAGCGGTGAGTGGATGATGGCATTGACAGCAGCAGTGTCACCAACGCTAACATAACCCACAACGGGCGAACCGGCCTGTGCGCTTACCAGGGCCTCAAAACCGGTGAGCTGGGCCAGAGTCAGCGACTCCTCGCCCTTCTTGGTATCGGCAGCCTTGGGTTCGGCCTTGGGAGCAGGCGCAGCAGCCTTGGCGGTGTCAACTGCAGCAGCAGTTGCATCGGCAGCAGCCGTGGTGTCGGCCGGGGCATCAGCAACGGTCACGTTAGCCTTTGCCTGATCGCTGAGCTGACGCAGCGGGCCAGCGATGTCGGCCAGCGTGTAGGTCAAATAGAACTCCAGGTTAGCGGCGCCCTGCAACAGCTTGCGAACGCGCTCAGGCTCCTTCACACCAGGGAGCTCGAGCAGGATGCGACCTGTGCTCTGCAACTTCTGGATGTTGGGCTGAACAACGCCGAAGCGGTCAATACGGTTGCGCAACACCTTATAGGAGTTGTCGACCATTGCATTCACCTCGTCGTTAAGGATATTCTGTACCTCACCGTCAGTGGCATTGGGTTTCTCCTTCACGCGCTCAATGCTGCGGAAGATCTGAGCCAAGCTACCCTCAGGAGCCAGCTTCTTGTACTCCTTGCAGAAGGAGCCCACGAAGTCGTCCTGAGCGGTCTGGTTCTTTGCCACATTGTCGATGGCCTGGTTAAACTTCTTGTCTGGATTGTTGTTCGCGAGCGCACGCAAAATGTCGGGCACCGAAATCTGCAGTGTCACGTTCATACCAC
>DAIREJ010000160.1:0-5063 GCA_036795635.1 Sodaliphilus sp. | reverse complement strand
CGATCTCCATTTCGGGTTACCACATGCAGGAAGCCGGCGCTACCGCCGACATCGAGCTGGCTTACACCCTGGCCGATGGTATGGACTACATCCGCACTGGTGTGAATGCAGGCCTGTCGGTTGACGCTTTTGCTCCCCGTCTGTCGTTCTTCTGGGGCATCTCGATGAACTTCTTCACCGAGATCGCCAAGATGCGTGCAGGCCGTCTGTTGTGGGCCAAGATCGTGAAGAGTTTCGGCGCCGAGAATCCCAAGTCGATGTCGCTGCGTACCCACAGCCAGACCTCTGGTTGGTCGCTGACCGCCCAGGATCCCTTCAACAACGTGGGCCGCACCTGTATCGAGGCTATGGCTGCCGCACAGGGTCACACCCAGTCGCTGCACACCAACGCCCTCGACGAGGCTATCGCACTGCCTACCGACTTCTCGGCTCGTATCGCCCGTAACACCCAGATCTACATCCAGCAAGAGACCTATATCACCAAGGTTATCGATCCTTGGGCAGGTTCCTACTATGTAGAGGCGCTGACCAATGAACTGGTGCAGAAAGCATGGGCTCACATCGAGGAGATCGAGAAGTTGGGCGGTATGGCCAAGGCTATTGAGACCGGTGTTCCCAAGATGCGCATCGAGGAAGCCGCCGCTCGAACCCAGGCCCGCATCGACAGTGGTCGCCAGACCATCGTCGGCATCAACAAGTATGCCCTCGAGAAGGAGGCTCCCATCGACATCCTGGAGATTGACAACACCGAGGTTCGCAAGGAACAGGTTGAAGGACTTGAGAAACTGCGTGCCAACCGTGACGAGGCTAAGGTCAAGGCTGACCTCGCCGCCATCACCGAGTGTGTCAAGACGGGTAAGGGCAACCTGCTCGAACTCGCTGTCGAGGCCGCCAAGGACCGCGCATCGCTGGGAGAAATCTCGGATGCTTGCGAGGAAGTTGTCGGACGTTACAAAGCAGTCGTTAAAACCATTTCAGGCGTGTATTCAGCAGAAACCAAATCAGATCCCGACCTGGAAGAGGCTCGTCGCTTGACCGCCCTCTTTGCCAAGAAGGAAGGCCGTCAGCCCCGCATCATGATTGCCAAGATGGGTCAGGACGGTCACGACCGTGGCGCCAAGGTCGTTGCCACCGGCTATGCCGACTGTGGCTTTGACGTGGACATGGGTCCCTTGTTCCAGACTCCCGAGGAGAGTGCCCGCGAAGCCGTCGAGAACGACGTTAACGTGCTCGGCGTATCATCGCTCGCCGCCGGTCACAAGACCCTCGTT
The DNA here is from genome assembly GCA_036795635.1 of Sodaliphilus sp. GTDB lineage: Bacteria > Bacteroidota > Bacteroidia > Bacteroidales > Muribaculaceae > Sodaliphilus. Next base: position 3,792 of record DAIREJ010000160.1, on the reverse strand, counting down.
CCCGCCGTGATCGAGGAGCTCAAGAAGCTGGGCCGTGAGGACATCATCGTCACCGCTGGCGGTGTGATTCCCATGCAGGACTATGACTACCTGTACAAGGCAGGAGTAGCCGCCATCTTCGGTCCCGGCACCAACGTCATGAAGAGTGCCATCGAGGTGATGCACATCCTCCTTGACGAGGAGTAATGACTACCCCCACCCTTCAACCGAGGGTGAATGAAATCAAGAGGGGGCGAACCTGATGGTTCGCCCCCTTTGATTTTGATATCGTTTAATCGTCAGTTCGAAAACATGGAAAAGAGGTCGGCTGCGCTCATGCGCTGGTAGTTGGCGGGGATGTTCCTGTCGATTTTTACTGAGCCATTCCAGTCAATGTTCTTGTAGGACATGGAGAAGGCCACTTTCTTCTTGTCAACGACAGCATTCACGTCAATGTCATGGGCAACGTTGCCAGCGTCAGTTCTCTTGACATCACTGTACTTGACCTGATAGGCAGGGGTGGTGCCGCCTTGGCGCACGATATCAAGTGAGGTGATGCGGCAATTCTTGTCAAAGGTGAAGGCATAACCGTAGCCCTTGTACCCCTCAACAGGGGCAATCGACAACGTGTTGCCCTCATGCGAAGCATTGACGGCATCCTTGAGGGCTTCGTTGAGCGTGCCCTTGCCGATGACAAACGGACGTCCCAAGAAAATGTCCTGCACGTCGGTGACGGTCACAGGGATGCCAGCCGTGAGCAGCGAGACTTTTTCGGCGATATAGCGTTTGTGCACCTTGTCCACGGCATAGACGCTGTCGGCCGTGATGAGGAGTTTCCCCACCTCAATGCCAAGCAGGGGACGCAAGGAGATGTAAATCGACTGGCCGCGCACCATGCGAATTTGCATGGACGACGAGAAGTTGTTACCGCCTTTCAGGGCGATATTACCACCAGACTGCAACGTCTGCCAGTCACCCAGCGTGGCAATGACAGCATCGCGCGGGTCTCCAGTTGAGGACGTTTCGGTCTGCCCCACTCCGGTTCCTTGTTGTAGGTCACCAGCGGCTTTTTTCATCGTGCCGCATGCAGTCATCAACACAGTGACCGCAATCAGGATTGTGATTCTATTCTTCATAATAGGTTTTGTCTTTTACTTTGCGTTGCAGCAGTTCGTTATCAGGGTCAACTTCCAGCGCCTTTTCCCACTGCTCGACAGCAGCCTCGTGCTCACCATTGAACCACAAGATGTCGCCGTAATGCTCCAGCAGATGGTTGTCATCGTCCTTCTCGACCGCGCTGCGGATATAGAGTAATGCCTTTTCGTAATCCTTCTTGGCAAAGAACACCCAGGCGTAAGTATCGATGAAGTTGGCGTTATCGGGGTCGTCCTTGAGGGCTAGTGCCGCCATGTTCTCGGCACGGTCCAACTGCTCGGCGCGTTGTGCCAGAAAGTAGGCATAATTATTCAGCGCTCCTGAATTGTAGGGGTCAAGTTTCAAGGCGTCCTCATAGCACTCAACCGTACGGATCGTATCGCCCATCTCGCTATAGGCGTCGCCCATGCCCGTGATGATGTCGGCCCGTCGCTCCACATCGGCCGAGTCGGTCAACTCTAGAATCTGCCTGTAGGTCTCTATGGCTTTCTCGAACTGATCCATCTGGTGGTAGCATCCCGCGACATATCTCATGAGGTCAAGATTGTCGGGATTGTACTCCAGCGCCTTCTCCGAAGCCTTGACGGCCTCGGCATAGTTGTCATCCATCATGTTGAGAATCACCATGTTGCGCCATCCCTCGGCATCGGTGGGATTCACGTCCAGACTATAACCCAACTGCTCAATGGCTCCCGCATAGTCCTTTTTAGCGTAAAGGTACTCGCTATAGAGCTGGTGGATTTTCGCCTCGTGTGGATGCTGGTCGATGAGCACAGTAAACAGGTTCTCGATTGACTGCGTGGTATCTTGCTGAGCAAGTTTGTCGCGGATGTAACTCAAAAGCACGCCCAACTTGGTATCCACATCGAGTTGTTCGGCGATGAGCGCGTTGTTGATTTGTTGCTCATAGGCGACTGTGTCGCCTGCCATACGGTGGTACTCGGCTCTAGCGAGATAGACATATCCATTGTCGGGTTCATACTCCTGGGCGCGGTCCAGATAATAAAAAGCGCTGTCGGTCATGCCATAGTGCTGGAAAAGCCCACTCATGGCAATGTTATAGGAAGCGTTCTGCGGTGCTTCGGCCAGTCGGTTGCGCATCTCCCGCAGGGCACTCACACTGTCGTTCATCGCCATGTAGTTCTCGATTTTGCTTGAAGTAATCTGCATGGCGTTGCCGAACAGCACAGCGATGCTATCGTAGGTCGCATTGCTCTGGACATAGTCTCCCGAACGGGCATAGGCCTCGGCCAGCCGCATCTGAATCTCCAATCGGTTGGGGTGCTGCTCATTGAGCGCCTTGATGGCACGAAGGGCCTCATCGACGTGCCCGAACTTCATGTTGGCATCACTGTAAAAAGTGGTCTCGTAGAAATCTTCGGGTTGTGCCTCGAAGTGCTGTTTCATGAGCGCGAGACCTTGCTCACAACGGGTTTTGGTCGTGTTGTTCATGTTGACCATGCACATGCCCATGTAGAACGAAATCGCCGTGTTGTTCGGGTCAATCTCGTGGGCATAGGCGAGCAAATCATAGAATGCGTCGAAGTTTCCCTTCATCTTCTGGTTTTGCGCTTCCATGAAGACATACTCAGCCTTGCGTTGTTCGGTGAGCGTGATACCTGTCTGAGCCGTTTTTTTCTTGGCAGCGACGGTCAATGCCACCAGCACCATAAAAATATATAATGTGTATCGCCTCATGATCGTTTCATTTTGTGCCCGTGTGGCCGAATCCCCCTGTGCCACGGTCGGTCTCATCAAGGCTGTCCACCGCCAGCCACTGGGCAGTGCAGTGGCGGGCAACAACCATCTGGCAGATGCGCTCACCGTCCTCAATGGTCTGTGGCTCATCACTCAAGTTGACAAGAATAACACCGATTTCGCCGCGATAGTCGGCATCGATGGTGCCCGGGGTGTTGAGCACTGTCAATCCCCGTTTCAAGGCAAGACCGCTGCGAGGGCGGATTTGGCACTCACACCCCTCGGGCAACGCGATATAAATGCCCGTGTGCACGAGGGCACGCTGCAAGGGCTGCAGCGTCAAGGGTTGCTGGAGCCATGCCCGCAAGTCCATGCCGGCGCTCAAAGGCGTGGAATACTGCGGCATGCCATGCGGCCCCTTGTTCACTATCTTCACTTTGATTTGGTCCATGTGGGTAGATATTTATTGGCACAAAATTACACAAAAAATGGAAACTCCAATTTATTCCACGACCGAAATAACCCCCAGAGTACCCAAATAACGCGATGGAGTTTGACAATATTCATCACTGACCGCAAAAAAACTTCCCATCTGCTGTAATGTCCTTAGCGATAGCCATTATGGTTAAGTAGCGGTATCGTGAGGCTTAGCAGGTCTACGGCCTGCTTCCAAGACACTGTTGCTTTTCAGCAGCCGCCAAAAGATAATATTGCTGTCTTCCGGCAGAAAACAATGACAGGCGGCTCGTGGGCCGCCTGTCATCAGCGATTCAATCCTTCTTCAGGATTGTTTTTCAGCGTTTCTTACTTCACAACCTTAGCGGTGCTGGTGGTACCGTCGGTGTAGGTGGTAACGACGATGGTCATGCCGTTAACATCCTGCATCTCCTGACCAAGAGCATTGAAGTAGCGTACGTTAGCAACGGTCTTGCCATTAGCGAGCTCGTCGATACCTACGGG
>DAIREJ010000159.1:0-5073 GCA_036795635.1 Sodaliphilus sp. | reverse complement strand
CCAGCCGTAGGCCAGGTCGGCCACCGAGAAGAACTTGCAGGCAAATGCCAACTCGATGAAGCCGAGCACCACCTTGAGTATGTTCATCCAGCCACCCGACTTGGGTGCCGACTTGAGCCACGAGGGGAAGAGTGCAAACAGCGTGAACGGCAATGCCAGGGCTAATGCGAAGCCCAGCATTCCGATGGCGGGTCCCCAGAAGTTACCACTCGTAGCGAAGTCCACCAGCAGGAAGCCGATGATAGGACCGGTGCAAGAGAACGACACCAGTGCCAGCGTGAAGGCCATCAGGAAGATCGACAGCAGACCGCTGGTGCTGCTCGCCTTGTTGTCAACCGCATTGGACCACTTGCTGGGTAACTTGATTTCGAACATGCCGAAGAATGACAGTGCGAACACTACCAGCAGCAGGCACAGGAAGATATTGAACACCGCGTTGGTCGATAACGCATTCAATGCACTGGGACCGAAGATGGCAGTCACGATAAGTCCAAGCAGCAAGTAGATGACAACGATTGAGATGCCATAGGTGATGGCATCCTTGATGCCTTTCTTCTTGTCGTCTTTGGCGCGCTTGAGGAAGAAGCTAACCGTCATGGGGATGATGGGCCACACGCACGGGGTGAACAGTGCCACCAGACCGCCCAGCAGACCTAGCAGGAAGATATACCACAGTGAGCGGCCGCCACTGGCGCCATCGGTACCATCCATGCGTTGGATATCACCTACGACGGGTTTCCACAAGGCATCGTGGTCCAGACCGGCGAGGGCTGTGCTATCGACGGGAGCACCCATTGCCGCGCTGTCGGCAGCGGCTGCTGCGAGAGCAGCAAGTGAGTCGGCTTTGGCCTTGGCCTCTGCTTCTGCCTTAGCTTTGTCTTCTTCCTCTTTATTCTTATCGGTCTCGCCGTCAACAGCAGGCGATTTTCCGGCTTTCTTCAGGCTGCAGCTTGACGGCGGCAGGCATGACTGGTCGTTGCAGGCGCCGTATTCCAAGTCGGCATCGATGTCATAGTTGGGCTTGGTGAACTTCACCTTCTGTACAAATTGCACATTATTCTCGAAATAGCGAAGCTTGGCGCCGAACATCTCATCGAACTGTGAAATCTCTTTGCCAACGGCCTTGAGTTTGCCCACGGGCTCCACGCCGTCCTTCTTGTGGAAGGTGATACTGGCTTCGGTGGGACCTGCATCGCCCAAGTTAGTCGAATACACATGCCAGCCTTTGTCAATTTTGCCTGAGAAAACAATCTCGCCCTCGCTGGAACCATTGGTGGTCTTGAGTTGGGAAGTGAACGTGACGGGATTAGCCATCTGGGCAACGGCCATCATTGCCACCGTCACCATCGTCAACAATGTCGCAATCTTCTTCATCATAGTAGTTTGGTTATTTGGTTGCAAAATTAATTATTTTTTTCAATCGTTTGTCATTTATACACCATAATAGAACTTAGGGGTACATTTTTTTGTGATATCATATGTTTTTCAAGTAACCCGTTTTGTGCGTTTTTTTCATTTTGCATTAGGTTTTTATGAAAAAATGATTACTTTTGTGGCTAGAACATAGTATTAATAATGACAGGGATGACCAAGGGTGTGGCCATGACGGTTCGTGAATATGAGCAGCTGTTCAAACAGAATTTTGAGCGGCTGTATTATCGTTCCCTTGACATCGTTCATGATGAAGATGTGGCACGCGATGTGGTGAGTGATGTGTTTGTCAACGTGTGGAAGCTGCGCGAGACAATAGCTCTGGATACCGCGTTGTCCTACCTATATACCAGCGTGCGCAATCGTAGTTTGGACCAGCTGCGCCACCAGAGCCGTTACGTGCCGCTATTGGATGAGGTCATTCATGAGTTGGAAAACTATACCGATACCGACTGGGAAAAGTATGAAGCCCGCATTGAGGCGCTCAAGGACGAGTTAAACCGCCAACCCGAGCGTGTCAGACGCGTGTTATACCTGCGGTTTTATGAGCAGAAGAGCAACCAGGACGTCGCTGACATGTTGGGAATCACCGTCGATGGCGTGAAGAAGATCGTTCAGCGATCCTTTGCCCAAATGCGCGTGTCATTGGGTAAAAAAATGTTAAAGTTTGTACCACTGTTGCTTTTAGCGTGTATGAATTAGCGTAATGGAACAAGACAATAAGCATATTGAAGGACAAGAGCCGCTGACCCCGCTGGAACAATGGGAGCTGCAAAGTGCCATGAACCGTGAGCACGCCAGTGCGCCCGATGTCGAGGCTGCGTGGCATGACGTTAGCCGGAGATTGGATTTGCCGGTGATGGAAGAGGATGCGGATGCATCGAATCCTGCTTCTCAAGCATTGTGGCACAAAATGATGCCCTTTGCCCGCTGGGCTGCGGGCATCGCGGCTGTAATCGCATTGATTGTCGGTTATCGCTATTGGTATGGCTCGCAGGGGTCTGTACCTGTCAATGTGAATGCCGACTCATTTGCCGTTCATGTACCTGACAGTATCGATGCGGTGACTATCACTACCGCCGACGGCCATGCTCGGCACATCAAGGAAGAAATGGCTCTAGACAAGTCAACAGAGGCCACCACGCCGGCCCAGTTGATGGCTTTATCCGTTCCCCGTGGTCAAGATTATCATATGACCCTCGCCGATGGTACTCAGGTCTGGATGTATGCCGAGAGCCGTCTTGAGTTCCCTGACCGTTTCAATGGCAACACACGCGAGGTACGTCTCCAGGGCGAAGCCTATTTTGAGGTGAAGAAGGATGCCAAACGCCCCTTCATCGTACACACCGATTACCTGACGACGCGTGTATTGGGCACCTCGTTTGATGTGAGGGCCTATTCCCGCAAGGATGCGTCTGTTACGCTCGTTTCAGGACGCGTGCAAGTCAAGACGGGCGATCTGGCTCAGGTGTTGTCACCAGGCCAGCAGGCTTCACTCGCTGGCTCGCAGCTGGCGGTCAAGGCAGTTGACACTTACCCCTACACACAGTGGAAAGAAGGTTTCTTCTATTTTGATAACCAGTCGCTTTTCAATATCATGCAGGAACTGGCACGGTGGTATGGTGTGAACGTGTCGTTTGATGACACGAGCAAAATGCATGTGCGATTGCATTTTGTCGTCGAGCGCAACAAGAGCCTGGGCGAAGCCATCGCCAACCTGAATGCATTAGGCATTGTCCATGCCCGCATAGAAGGCGGTGTGATTGTCATTGATTAAAAAATGTTAAATTGTCAAGTTATTAAGCGGAGTCTTGTACCCCGCTTATTTTTTCTCAGTATTAAGGACAGAATAAGTTGAATCTTAAACTAAATCTGTATTTCAAATGAACAAGAGAAAACTCATCACATTGTTGTGCCTGCTGATACTGCCTTTGGCGGTGCTGGCACAGGGGCAGAAGGTGACTCTCAAGGTCAGCCAGACGCCGTTGCCCAACGCTTTCAGGCAAGTGGAGCAACAATCAGGTTATTACAAGATCAATTATCCCTATGAGGCTGTCAAAGATTACAAGGTGACAGTCGATGTGACTAACGCCACCGCTCCCAATGCGGTTAAGGCACTCATCAAGGGCCTGCCACTGACCAGTAAAGTTGACGGCCGCTTCATCCAGGTTTCCAAGAGCGGAAACCGCGCTGATGCCGATGCCCCCAAGCGTACGGTCAAGGGTCAAGTTGTGGATGCCGATGGTGAACCGCTCATCGGTGTTACCGTGCGCGTCTCGGGCACCGACATCGGCACCGTGACTGACATGGACGGTAACTATATGCTGGAGGGTGTTGATCCCAACAGCACGCTCGTGTATACCTACATCGGCAAGAAGACCGTTGAGCGCAAGGCCACTTCCAGCAACAGTGTGCTCATCCTCGAGGATAACGCCAATGTCATGGACGATGTGGTGGTGACGGGTTATCAGCAGATTTCCAAGGAGAGAGCCACGGGTTCGTTTGCCAAGGTGACTGCCGACAATCTCATTAACAAGCGTTATGATAATTTGTCCCAGTTGCTTGAGGGTGAGGTCGCCGGTTTCAACACCAACAGCAATCTCATTCGTGGTACCACAACGATGAATGGTGTGACCAACCCGTTGTATGTGATCGATGGCTTCCCCGTCGAATCGACTCGCTATGACGAGTGGGGTGGGCTAAACGAAAACGTGCCCAATATCGATGTCAATGAGATTGAGAGCATTACCATTCTCAAGGATGCGGCTGCAGCCAGCATCTATGGTGCCCGTGCCGCCAATGGTGTCGTTGTCATTGTGACCAAGAAGGCCAAGGGCAAGCGCACCAATGTGTCTTTTAACACATCGTTGACCTGGCATCCCTATTCCTTTAACAAGAGCCGCTTGACTGATGCCGCCGACATCATCGACCTGGAGCGCGAGTGGGCCGCAACTAACCCCAACCTGCAGGGCGATGGCGCTGCCGACTATGCCCGCTCTATCATCGACGACAAGGTCTATACCTCACAAGGTATTCAGACCATTGCCAACTACTATGCAGGTAACATCTCGCAAAGCGAAATGGAGAGCCGTTTGAATCAGCTCGCATCGATGGGCTACCGCTACTTCGATGATGTGGCCAAGTATGCCAAGCGTGACGCCTTCTACCAGCAGTATCACCTGAGCGTGGGCCGTGCAAGTGACAACAATAACTTCCGTGCTGCTGTCACCTACCGCAACAACAAGATGAACGACAAGTTCACCAACGACAATTCGTGGGATATCGACCTGCGTGACCAGCTGGATATTACCGACTGGTTGACGCTGAACGTCGGAACTTATACCTATTACAAGAAGAGTAACCTGCAAACCTATGATCCCATGAACCCCGGTTACTCCTATATGCCTTATGACCGCCTGCGCAACGACGACGGCACCAATTTTACCTCCACCCAGGAATCCCGACTTGGAGCGTCAGACCTTGCAATTCTCATGGGTTATGGTCTTCCCGATTACAACATCACCCCGCTTGATGAAATTGGCCGCAATATCCGCACCACTAATGAGTTCATCAGCCGCAATTACGCCAAGCTGGATATCGATCTGCCAATGAACTTCAAGTACAATGTGATGTTCCAGTATG
>DAIREJ010000158.1:0-5228 GCA_036795635.1 Sodaliphilus sp. | reverse complement strand
ATACAAACGTTTATAATACAAAGACTCCGATGTTCAAGAATCATAAAAAAACAATTGCTATTGGTTCTGATTTTGTAACTTTGCGAAATAATAACTAATGATTATGAGACAGGCCTTTCTTCATATTCTATCGGTAATAGTACTCGTCATGGTGATCCCGCTTCAAGTATTGGGAAACGACGAGGAAATCATTGACTTTAACTTTCCGCAGGACGTCAGCAAACTTGCCCTCGACGATCTGGAAAATGCACTCAATGCAGGCGACGGCCAGTTGACTATTGACGCACTTGTGCGCTACGGCCTTGCCCAGAGCCTCATTTCCAAGGATAACGCGGAGGATATTCTTAACCGGCTGGAGACCGTCATTGCCAAGGAGGAACAGCCTCACATCAAGGCGCTACTCTATCATTTAGAGGCCATGGTCTATGAGGGTTATCGCAACCGTTATGTCTCCTATTCCTACAGGTCTCACAACAATCCGACCGAAGAACTCCCAACCGACATCAGTGAGTGGAATCGCCAGCAGTTCAACAAGAAGATTGCCGAGCTCGTTGACAAGTCGCTTGACAATCCCGATGCCCTGCAACAGGTGCCTGTCACGTCACTGCCGGGCATAATCCATTGTAATGAACTGGGTGCCATCTTAGTTCCCTCCCTATTAGAGTTCCTGTCATATAAGGGCATCGGCCTAATGTATCCACTCAATATGAATAGCGACACCACACTCGTCTCCCGCATCAAGAACAGGTGGTTCAAAGCAACTGAGGGTAATGTGCCGGCTACAATTTTCGCAGCAACTAACTTTACCTCAACGAGTCTCAACCAAGGCGCTGACCTCAACGAGCTATACCAGCGCTACCGCGACAATGAGCACTGCGCCTACCTGCTGGACCTCATTCCCCACAAAGTCGGTGAGGACAAACAATACTATGACATGTTGCAGGACTACGTCGTCCGGTTTCCCAATTCGCCATACACCTCTCTGGTTAAGAATCTAATGCTTGAAGAAGGAATCCAGATTGTGAAAGTCGATGCTCCAGCCGTGGTGTCAAGCCGTGACAGCATCTCTGTCGTCTGCACCGAGGTCAAGAATGCCAACTCATTCTGGATTAACGTCTATCGAGCTCCCGAAGAATTGAAAGACACCATCTTGGCCGAGGAAATGAGACTGGTTTCACAGACCCCCGTGAGTGTACAGGGTACCATTCCTTTTGGTGTTGAGAATGTCACAGCAAAGTTGCCGCCGTTGCCCTACGGTCATTACTATATCTGTCCCATGATTGAGAATGATAGTATCTTCAATCAAGACATCAGGCACTACCAATTGACCTATGTGACAGACATCGCTTCCTTTGCTGTTGGCAAGTGGGGACAGAAAGGATGTATCACAGCTGTCGATATCAAGACAGGCCACCCCGTAGCAGGCGTGACGATTACTGGAGAGGATACTTTTATCCTGGGCAAGACAGGCAACGATGGCCTGCTAAAGATGCCCTACAAGGGAAAAAACGCCAAGGGCAATGACATTGACTATCGAAAAAACTATCTTGCCAGCCTCGGGCCGGACCATTTTGGCCCTCCCAACAACTACATGGCCAGCATCTCGCGAGAAGACGATGACGATGTTGAATATCAAGGGCATATTTTCACTGACCTGGGCGTTTATCGACCAGGTGAGACCGTGCAATGGGTAGCCATCATTTACCAGATAGCCAATGACGGACGTACACCAGCCAGCGGCAAACGCATCTGGGTGGGATTCAACGACGATGACTACAATGATATTGACAGCTTGATAGCAATCACCGACGAATACGGACGCATTGCGGGCTCATTTGTCGTGCCTACTGACCGTAAAAACGGCTCCTTTGATATCACATTGGAGAGTCGCTTTGATGAGGATGAAGATGAAATCGGCTACCATAGCGTCGATGTGAGTGAATACAAATTGCCGACGTTTGAAATTACTTTCCCAGACTTCAGGCGCAGCTTTGCCGCTCAACAACCCGTCAAGATCAGTGGCAAGGCGATGTCCTATAGCGGTGTACCCATTCAAAACTCCGAGGTGCGCCTCACGCTCACTAAGGAGGAATGGGCATGGTGGCGCTGGTTTAGTTACGGTGTCGAACATGCTGATAGGCAACAGTCCGACACCACTATAGTTACCGACCAGCACGGGCGCTTCACGATAGAATATACTCCCGATATATTTGTCGATAACCTGTCTGTCAAGCCTGGTGCAGGTTATCGCAGTGCAGATTATATCTATCAAGTCGCTGCAACCATCACCACCGATGCTGGAGAAACGCAAGAGGCCTTCATGCCATTCATTATTGGAACCCATCGCAGCCTCCAACTGGGTGCCAGGAATGAAAACACCTACCTCAACGACCAGCCCATCAAGCTGCCACTCGAGTATCAAACCACCGACAAGGAGCATCCCAGTACCGATTGCTACTGGAAAGTCACCCCACTGGCAGAAAACGACTTCGCCTTATCAGGCACCTTAAACACAGCCAATCCTGTCATCGACCTGACCAGCTTGCCTTCTGGCCAATACACTCTCAATATCCACACCAAGGATGCCTATGAAAATGACGAGATAAAAGACGTCAGTATCGAGCGCATCATCACCATCTACCGTCAGGACGACAAAACATCGCCCGTCAAGGATTGCCCGATGTGGGTTTCGTCGTTAAGTAAAGGCATCGACAACAAGCAGAAAGGCCACATCACCATCGGCGTCTCGACGCCACAGGCCCACATCTACTATGTCGCTTATTCCGGCAACGACATCATCGGCGAGGGTTGGCTGCACTACGACAGCGGTCTTCATGAATTATCTATCCCCGTGAAGAAGGCTGAACATGACGTGATAATCGAGTTCCACACTATCTACGACACCAAGCATTGGCAAAAGACATTGACGCTCGCCAATCCCAAACAGGCTGAGACGATGAAAATCACGGCCACCTCGTTCCGCAACAAACTTGTCCCTGGTGACAAGGAACACTGGACATTTACACTAACTGATAAGAAAGACATGCCTCATCCTGGAGCCATGCTGCTCGACATGTATGACGAGGCTGTCGCCAGCATTTCCGACAACTCATGGTATTATCCCCGTTTTGATAGGTATTTTAGAACACCTAACATCACCTGTATGTCGCTAGGAGGAACGCGGTGGAGCTATGTCACCTTCTGTCCAGCCCTCCTCAAAGGGCAAAATTATCCACTGCTGCCAGAGTTATATACCTATGGTCAGTCATTCTTTGACAGCACTCTCAGCAGTGACAAGAAAGTGACGCGAACCTATAATGAAGATGTATCGAGCGGACTGGAAGGCAGAGCGTACGGCGTGCAGTTGTATGGTTCCAGAGAAGGTGAATTGTCTGAGGTTATCGTAGCTGGTTTCTCCAATGTCGACAAGAGGCTCTTCACAGGTTCTACCTCTGAAATCATCCAGGGAGTTCAAGTCAGCAACAGTATGGAGGAAGAATCAAACTCCCATGTAGCGAACCTTGAACATATCGTCTTGCGTGAGAACGCCGTCAAGACGGCCCTGTGGAGACCGATGCTCACCAGTAGCGATAAGGGACAAATCAATCTGGAGTTTGAGGTGCCCAATGCTAATTCCACATGGATTGTCCAAGGCATTGCCTATGACAAGAACACTGTGGGAGCCAGCTGGATGACAGAAGTGCTGACACAAAAACCGTTGATGGTGCGTGCCAACATGTCGCGATTCCTGCGACAGGGCGACAAAACACAACTCGCAGCCACAGTACAGAATGCGACAGATGCGGTAGCGACCTGTGATGCTGTTATCGAGATCTTTGACCCGCGCTCGGGTGGCATCTATGACACACGCAAGTTCAACCTCACACTCGACCCGATGGGCAGCCAAGTCGTGAAAATCGACTGGGAGGTGCCCGACACCATCCCGTTTGTCGGTTTCCGCATCAAGGCCAGCGATGAACGTTATGGTGACGGAGAGCAGGTCATGGTGCCTGTGCTCACGACCAAATCCCCCGTCATCGAGACTGAGCCGTTCTTCATCGATGCAGGCCAGAACCACATGGAGGTCAACGTGTCCGACAGCCCCGACGATGCCCGTGTGACACTGGAATACTGCGACAATCCCATGTGGTACACAGCCATGGCTCTGCCAACCATATATCGCGATGCCTATAACACCGCCACCGATGCAACACACAGCCTCTTTGCCCTGATGGTGGCCCAAGGCGTTGCCAAGAGCCAACCTCAAATCAAGGAGGCCTTCACCCTCTGGAAACAGCAACAGAAAGACAGCACCCTCATGTCCTTGCTTCACAAAAACCAGGACCTGAAGATCGGCAACCTGCTGGCTTCGCCCTGGATGCGCGATGCAGACCGCCAAACACTGAGGATGACCAAACTGAATGAACTTCTTAACGAGACCAGCGCTAACCAGGAATACGAGAAGATTATCACTGCCCTACAATCCCTTCAGATGGAGGACGGCGGTTTCACTTGGTTCCGCTATCCCGATTGCAAGTCAAGCGTAAGGACGACAGGCAGCGTGCTCGAACTCATCGGCGAAATCAAGCATCTGGGCTACCTAACCGACGACAAACGTCTGAGGGACATAGTCAACCGCGCCCTCAACTACTATGATAGCGAGAACCTGAGGCTGTTGACCGAAGCCAAAAAGCACGACGTGACACCTTACTACAACTTTGCCAGCTATGCCTACGTACGCTCACTTTTCAACGAGGTGAAAACGACCGATGCTAGTGCCGAGGTACTCAAACAGGTGCTCAAATACATGAATGAGAACTGGAGCAAGAACCTTACGCTCATGGAGAAGGCCTTCTATGCTATGACGCTCAACCGTGGTGGACACCAACAGACAGCCCGCGACATCGTTGAGAGTATCCGACAGCATGCTATTGTCGAGCCTTCCATGGGCATGTGGTGGGACAATCTGCAGAATGATTTTGGCTGGTGGGAACTGGACAAGGTCGCCTATACCAGCGTCATCCTTCAAGCAATGAACGAGGTGGATCCTCGACAGGAGGAATTGGACCAGATACGCAAATGGATGCTCCTAATGAAACAGAGCAACGACTGGGGTAGCTACAGTCTTGCCGCCGATGCTGTATTTAGCATTCTGAGTACCGGCAGCCAATGGACAAGTCTCAATGAATCTCCTTTGATATCGGCTGACGAGCATCTAATCGTGAATT
>DAIREJ010000157.1:0-5250 GCA_036795635.1 Sodaliphilus sp. | reverse complement strand
GTCCCGTAAAGTTAAACGTAATTGGTTGAGCGCGTTGCGCAGATGCTTGTAGATTGTCGTCTCGCTGACTTGCAGCTGTGCAGCGATTTCCTTAAACGTCAATCCATACCTGTAGTGGAGCAAAATGATTTCACGGCAAATGGGCGGCGTGAGATGGCTGATGCCATCCTGCAACACTTTGATTTCGCTTTCAAACGCCTCGCTGTCACTGGTGCTCTCGTCATCTATCGGAAAGTCACGCATGGCATGCTCACGGGTATCCTGGGTGCGCATCACATTCAGGCAACTGTTGCGCACGCATGATAACAAGAATGCTCTCGCTCTGCCGCTATCGAAACGGATGTCGCCGTCCAGCAACCGGGCAAAGACATCGTGCACGATATCCCTGCTCTCCTCCTTGTCATGCAACATCATGAATGCCAGGCGATACATCGCTTGGTAATGCTGCTTGAACAACGATTCGATATGTCGTGTCTTGTCCTCCATTCACTATATAGAAACGCGAAAAGCGATTTACTAAACCCTTTTCCGCAACTTTTTTTAATCCCGCGACAAAATTACCTATCAAAACCGATACCCGCAATACCCAATTAGGTGCTTTAGAGCACTTGTTCTGTCAAAAAAAGCAGCGCACTCTTGCCTCAACCGCGGCCAGAGTGCGCACTATGCTCGTTTTAAGGGCAGATGTCAACCCATCGATTAATTCCTGGGGACTTTCTTTCCGTCCTGGAGGATGACCCCACGGGTATCATCGGTGGCCTTGATGCCGTCCATGCGATAGGCCTGGCCGTCGGTGACGGGTGACGTTGGCGTCACCTCGGCCACATTCGAGACTTGACCGGTCAGCTCACGGTACTCGGCTTGGGCCTTTTCCATCTGCTCGCGGAACTCAGCGCTGCCGTGCAATGCGGCATAGCCGATGCTTGCTGCCACGCGGCTGGCATCCACATCGCTCTGCCAATGGGCTCCCACAATCACGCGGCTCTCGCCATACATCCAGCCACGGGCAAAGATGGTGTCGGCAGCAGCGGGATTCACCTCGGCAAGCAACAAGGCGGCCGTCCAGCCGCGCATGGTGTGACCCGAGGGATAGGAACCTTCACCGGTCAACTCGGCCTCCTCGTCGGTGAGCATCTTGTCCTGGAAACGCTCGAAGGGGCGCTGACGGTGATAATAGGCCTTGGGAGCGACGCGCATGGCGTCGGTCGTGGTGAGGCTGGTCACCATCAGTTTCCAGATCTCGGGCGTATTCTCGGGAGAAATGGACAAACCGAAAGGCACTGCAAACTCGTTCAACAGAGCCTCATAGGACCACACGGCGTCGCGCCTGGCAATATCGGCACGCTCTTCGTTAAGGCGTTGCTGCTTGCCCCAGACAAAGCGCTCCATATCATAGGCAAACTCTGGACTGTCAAATGCCGGCGGTGCGGGCAAGCACTTGATCAAGTCGGGCAATTGCTCAACTGGAAAATAGGGTTGTACCTCTTGTGCATTCAGCGTCATGGCCGTCATGACGAAGGCCCACGCGATAACAAAATACTTTTTCATAATAAATGATTATTTAGAACTGTTTTCATTTTGACCCGCAAAGGTAGTGCAAATAATTTGTTCATGTGGCAATCGGCACTCTCATTATCAATTCCACAAAAAACGATTAACCTCTTTGTAGAATTAGATAAAGTAGTGTAATCTTAGCAGCACAGAGTCCGGGCCAACATCTCTATCATTGCCCAACGATAAGTCATATAACGTAAAAAGGAACCTTAAGCCTCGGCTTAAAATTCCTTTTTAGGTTTCAAATAGGTAAAATTTCTAAGGTAAAAAAGATTGTTTCAGGTTTATGGCGCAAAATTAAGGCCATTTTTCAAACTCGAAACATTTTTTTATATGTTCTACAGCATAAAATCGCAACTCGAATTTGCAACTATCCAAATTTCCAGTGAAAATTTTTAACGCAATCGTTTACGTTTCAAAACGATAGCGTGCTGGTTTACATTTATTAACTAATGTATTAAACAATCCTAACAACCAGCATCAAGCCCTATTCTTTGTAAAAATTGAGTGAGAAATGACCGTCAGCATCGAGAACGGCATAGGAGAACTGCGAAATCCAGTCACCCAAGAAAACTACTGGTGGCTGACCTTCAGATTCAGCCTTACGGGCAATGTGGATGTGACCATAGACAAAGGCCTTGATATCAGGGTGAGTGCTGTAATACTCGCGGGAGAAGTCCAGCAGTCGCTCGGCAGCCCTCTCCGAGACAGCTTCCTGCTGCTCGGGATCGCGCTTGGTGCGGTTCTCGTTGGACCATCCCGTGGCGATGGGATAGGTCCAGCGGGGATGGATGCTGGCATAGAGCCACTGGCACACCTTATTATAGAAACAGAAGCGGGTGAAACGGTACATCGCAGGTTGGACACCCACGTCATCGCCATGGGCTATGAGGATGCGCTGCCCCATCGTCGTGACCTCGGTGTGACCGTACAGGACAGTCATGTTCAACTGGTCGCGCAGGTAATCAAACAGCCACACATCATGATTCCCCGTCACCCAGGTGATTTTCACACCGTCATCAGCCAGTTCGGCCAACTTGCCCAAGAAACGGATGTAGCCCCGCGGCACCACATATTTATATTCGTACCAGTAGTCGAGAATATCGCCCAACAGATACAGTTCGGCACAATCGTGGCAGATGCTGTCCAAGAAACGGCACACACGACGCTCTCGCTCCATCGTGTCGGTCATGTACTTGGCCCCCAGATGCAGGTCGGATATGAAATATGCGTTCTTCCCTCCCATTGATTAAATAAGACGTCAGACAAAAGCTTATGCCAACTCCTAACTTCTAACTTCTAACCCCTAACTCCTAACTTAAAAAGTTACAGCATCCCCAGCTCCAGCTTCGCCTCATCGGTCATCATGCGGGGATCCCACTCAGGTTCAAACACCAGGTTGACAGTGGCACTGGTCACGCCGTCCACGCTCTCCACTTTCTGCCGCACGTCCTCAAAGATAAAGTCGGCGATGGGGCAATTGGGTGCGGTGAGCGTCATGTCGATGTCCACATGACCGTCATCATTCAGGTCGATCTTATAGATCAGGCCCAGACTATACACGTCAACAGGCAATTCAGGGTCATAGACCGTCTTGAGCATCTTGACGATGTCCTCTTCAATTTTCAGTTTTTGTTCTTGTTCCATATCTGGCCGCAAAATTAATCAAAATCTCGTAAACGGCAAAAAATGGGAAAATGACTTAAAAGTGGTGAAAATCAAAATTTTTCATAAAAAATGCTGATAATTAGCGTCTAAATAAAAAAAAATGCCGATATTTGCAGTCGCAAAATTGTCAAGGGGCTCATTTTTGGGCGCTTTTTGTCTGTGGCTCATGATAGCGTGAGTCGCAGCAATTTATTGACAATCAAGTACATAAGAACACTATTTGAACAACATTATTTTATTAAAAAATTAAACTTTTTAGAAAAATGACTAAAGCAGAAATCGTAAGAGAGATTGCCAGCGAGACTGGTCTCGACAAGGCGTCGGTTTTGGCAACTGTAGAAATGTTCATGGACACTGTAAAGGATTCGCTTGCCAATGGTGAGAATGTTTACCTGCGTGGCTTTGGCAGTTTCATCGTGAAGACCCGTTCCAAAAAGACCGCCCGTAATATCAGCAAGAATACTGTCATCATCATTCCGGAGCACAAGATCCCGGCTTTCAAGCCCGCAAAGGTGTTCATGGAGCAGGTGAAGTAATCACCCACAAGAGTTAAACAGAACATAATAAACAACCTGTAATCATTTACTAACATGCCAAACGGAAAGAAACGCAAAGGCCACAAGATGGCGACGCACAAACGCAAAAAAAGACTGCGCAAGAATCGTCATAAAAACAAGAAGTAATCACTTCTTAGCGTAGTCAACCTGTGACAACTGTGAAATAGCGGGAACAGACGAATTGGCACGCATGGTGACCTGCACAGTAAAGGCGGCAACAAGCCGCGAGAACTGATGCTCACCACGTCAATTGGTCTGTTCCTGTGTTGCTGTTTCAAGGGAACTGCCCAACAACCCCTCATCCACCAGTTACCCTCCTGCTCCCTTACCCTCGCACTACTGTCCGGACACGAGTCCAGCGGGACTCACCCCTTGCCGGCATCCAAGTGCCGTTTTATATATCACATTTACAATATATAAATCCTGTAATAACTTCAGAAAATAGAATTCATCCACCTTCTGCGATGAAAAGTGAACTAGTAGTTGACGTCACGCCCAAGGACATGACGACCGCACTGCTTGAAGACGGTCGCCTCGTGTCACTGCAACGGGAGACGAGAGATGTCTCCTATGCCGTGGGCAACATCTACCTTGCCAAGGTGAAGAAGCTGATGCCTGGATTGAATGCCGCGTTTGTCAACGTGGGACACTCCAAGGACGCATTCCTTCATTACCTTGATTTGGGCTCACAATTCAACACTTTTTCTCAATACATCAAGACGGTAAGAGACAATCCCAACAAGCGGCCAACCACCATCAGCAAGATCAAGAACCAGCCCGACACCAACAAACACGGCATCGTCACCGACGTGCTCACCCAGGGGCAGGAACTGATGGTACAAATCGCCAAAGAACCCATCTCGACCAAGGGTCCACGACTGACCACCGAGATTACTTTCACTGGCCGTTTCCTGGTGCTCACACCTTTCAACGACCGCATCTCGGTATCACAGAAAATCAAGGACCATGCCGAGAAGACGCGCCTGCGCCGATTGATTGAGAGCATGAAGCCCAAGAACTTCGGGATTATCGTGCGCACCTCGGCCGAGAACAAGAAAGCAGCCGAGCTCAACAACGAGCTGCGAGTGCTGCTCAAAGCCTGGGATGACGCCATTGCCAAAATCCAACATGCGACGGCACCCTCACTACTGTATGAGGAAGACAGCCGCGCCGTCGGAGAGATACGGGACATTTTCAGTCCTGATTTTGAAAGTATTCAAGTCAACAATGCTGATGTATATGAGCAAATCCATGACTATGTGAGCCAAATAGCCCCCGACCGCAGTGATATCGTCAAACTCTACAGCGACGACATGCCCATCTTTGACAAGTTCGGCATCACCAAACAGATCAAGTCGTCGTTCGGCAAAACGGTATCCTTCAAGTCGGGCGCATACATAATCGTAGAAAGCACCGAAGCCCTTCACGTGATAGACGTGAATTCAGGCAACCGCTCGCGCACGAGCACCGA
>DAIREJ010000156.1:0-5276 GCA_036795635.1 Sodaliphilus sp. | reverse complement strand
CCGGTGTGCCCATTATCTTTGCCATCAACAAGATTGATAAGCCCAGCGCCAATCCTGAGAAGATTAAGGAGGAGCTTGCCGGTATGAATTACCTGGTCGAGGACTGGGGAGGCAAGTACCAGAGTCAGGATATCTCCGCCAAGAAGGGTATCGGCGTGAACGAACTGATGGAGAAGGTGCTGCTCGAGGCCGATATGCTCGACCTCAAGGCCAACCCCAACCGCAAGGCTACGGGCTCCATCATTGAGTCTTCGCTGGACAAGGGTCGCGGTTATATCGCTACGGTACTCATCGACAATGGTACGCTCCATGTTGGTGACATCGTGCTGGCAGGTACGCACTTCGGTAAGGTGAAGGCGATGTTCAACGAGCGCAACCAGCGCATCACCGAGAGCGGCCCCTCGACGCCGGCCCTGATTCTAGGTCTTAACGGCGCTCCTACCGCTGGTGACAAGTTCAACGTCATGGATACCGACCAGGAGGCCCGCCAGATTGCCAATAAGCGCGAGCAGTTGCAGCGTGAACAGAACCGCCGCACCCAGCACCGTGTCAGCCTTGAGGACATCGGCCGTCGCCGTGCTCTGGGTGAGTTCCATGAACTCAACTGTATCGTCAAGGGTGACGTGGACGGTTCCATCGAAGCCCTTAGCGACTCGCTCATCAAGCTCTCCACGCCCGAGGTGCAGGTCAACGTCATCCACAAGGCTGTAGGTGCTATCACCGAGAGCGATGTGACGCTGGCAGCAGCGAGCGATGCCTACATCATCGGCTTCCAGGTGCGTCCGTCGGCTTCGGCCAAGCGCGCCGCCGAGCAGGAAGGTGTTGACATCCGTCTATACTCCATCATCTATGATGCCATCGAGGAGGTCAAGAGCGCTATGGAAGGTATGCTTTCTCCCGACATCAAGGAGGAAGTTACCGGCAGTGCCGAGGTGCGTCAAGTCTATCACATCAGCAAGGTGGGCACTATTGCCGGCGCCATGGTGCTGGAAGGCAAGATCAAGCGCGGCAGCAAGGTGCGTGTCATCCGCGACGGTATCGTTATCCACACGGGTGAGCTCGCCTCGCTCAAGCGTTTCAAGGATGATGTCAAGGAGGTGAGCAGTGGCTTTGACTGCGGCTTCAGCGTCAAGTCCTATAACGACTTGCAGGAGATGGATATCATCGAAGCCTTCGAGGAAATCGAGGTTCAGAAGACCTTGTAACCGATTTGGATTATTACCTGAATATAGGTTCAAACATAGGTGACCGGCGCGATAATCTCTATCGCGCCGTTGCCTTTCTTGCAGCAGGTACTAGTGGCGCCGCTGTGTCCAGCATTGTGGAGAGTGAGCCTTGGGGGTTTGAGAGTGAAAACCGTTTCTTCAACCTGGGGGTGAAACTATCCAGTAACCTTGAACCGATGGAGATGCTGGACCGCATCCATGACATTGAACGCCGCCTGGGAAGTGCGTCGCACCGCGATGCCGACGGAGGCTATATCGACCGCCTCGTGGACATTGACATCGTCGCCATTGATGATATGGTCATCGACACCCCCACGTTGCGGGTGCCTCATGCACATCTGCCTGAACGCGTTTTTTTCCTAAAACCTTTGATGCAACTCGCCCCTGACTGGCGTCATCCCGTCACGGGTCTCACGGCCAGCCAGATGTTTGAAGAATTGTCATCAAAAGAACCGTCCTTTTGATGACGTTATTTACCGTAGCCGTTGGCTTTGCGGTAGTTGTTGGGTGAAAGTCCCAGATGCTTTTTCACGTATTTACCGAAGAAGGAGAGGTTGTCAAAGCCCATTTGTGCAGCCACTTCCTTGATGCTCAAGTCGCTGTAGAGCAGTAGTTGCTTGATGCGGCTCATGACCGATGTGGCAATGAGTTCGCTGGCGGTGTAGTCGCTGTGTTTGCGACACACGCTGGTCAGGTATTTGGGCGAGACACACAATTCATCGGCATAGGACTTGACGCTGCGGTTCACGTTGCTGTTTTCGGCGAGCAGGAGCATGAAACGGTGGTACACGCGGTCGCCTTGACGCAACATGTCGTCACCGCCATCCGGATTCAGGTGCTTGTTGATGTTGGACAGCAGGTCATAGGCAAAGCAGCGGATGATGTCCCGTACCGTCTCACGTCCGAAGTTCATCTCAGGATGGTCCATCTTGAAAACCAGAAGATCGTAGTATTTGAGCATCAAGTCTGCCTCGTCTTGTCCGAGTTTGATGACAGGATTGGACATGATGTGCATGACGGACTGCAGCAAACTCTTGTTGAAGAAGCCGAAGCCTACATCGGTGCTCATGGCACAGATGACGCAGCTGAAACGCTCGGTGTGTTTCACGTTGTCAATCACCATCTTGCGGTCAACGAACAGTGAACTGTTCTGGTCCAGCTGGTAGTTGACGCCATTCAAGTCTAGTGAGAGTCGTCCTTCGGTTACCATCACATAGGCAACGAAATTGACCTTGAATTGCTTCATCAGTCCTGGGATGGATGTAATATTGTCGGCAAAAAAGATTTCGCCGTCATTGTACTTGAGGTTGTGATAGACCTCGGGCACATCGTTCAGGTCGATTTGTGCAATCTTGTTCTGTTTCATAGCACTTTTCATTCAGATGCGCTAAGGTAGCGGTTTTATGCGCCACCTGCAAGAAAAAAGGCCAAAAAGAACACTATTTTACTTAAAAATAGCCCAGAATGACCAGATTGAATGCAGAAAGAACCCTTTTTGAGAGATTGCACCCAACCACGTTAGAATAAGTTTATGGCGCTTCTTATCAATGGTCTGTGATGATCTGGAAGTAAGGCTGCCAATTGCTTGATGCCTGATAGGCGGCAACAGAGTCGGCGGGGACATGCAGGGTGCGCTCGGAGTATTCGCCTGACGGCAACTTGAATGCATCAAAGGCCGTAGTGACCAGTGCGGGATCTGCAATCAGGCATACCACATCCTTGAGGCCAGGACAGTTGTTGAATGCTTTTCTCGCGATGACAGTAACGGTTTCGGGGATGGTGATGGAATTGAGCAGAGCACATCCATCAAAGGCAGCGTTGCCGATAGCAGTGACTGTGGCTGGAATAACGGTATTCTGACAGCCGGTAATCAGTGTTCCCGTGGCTGTCTCGATGATGGCGTTGCAGCCTTCTCGCGAGTCGTAGGCAGGGTTTCCCTTGGCTACGGTCATGCTGGTGAGCGAGGGACATTCCCGGAATGCGGAATTGCCGATTTTAGTGACCGATTTAGGGATGTTGACGCTGGTGAGTGATAAACAGCCGCGGAACGCCGCAGCACCGATTGACGTTATGGCATTGGAAATGTTGATGTCCTTGAGCATAGAGCAGCCAAAGAACTCATTCTCATCAATCGCAGTGACTGACTTGGGCAGCCTGATGCTTTCCAGAGATTGGCAGCCACCGAAGGCTGCTTTGCCGATGCGGAGTACCGAGTTGGGGATGATGAGGGAGGTGAGCGCCGAACAATTACCAAAAGCCAGGTCACCGATAGATGTGACCGAGTTGGGTATGTTGATGCTGGAGAGAGAGGTGCATCCTGCAAAAGCATAATCGCCAATGGTCGTGACCGAGTTGGGAACAGTGAGCTTGGTGAGCATGAAACTGCCGCTGAAGGCGTTATCGCCGATGGCTGAGACCGTCCCAGGTATGACCGTATTCATGCAACCCGCAATCAAGGTATTGGTAGCAGTCTCGATGATGGCGTTGCAGCTGTCGCGCGAGTCATAATTGGGATTACCGGCCTCTACCTCCATGCTGTAGATTGCCGGGCATTTTTCAAAAGCATAGTCGCCAATCGATTCCACCGTGGCGGGTATATTGACACGGTTGAGCACAGCGCACTCAAAGAATGCCGAAGCGCCGATGCTGACAACCCCCTCGGGAATGTTGACATTGCGCAGGGAAGAACACTCCCTGAAAGCGAAATTACCCACCGAGGTCACACCCACAGGAATCTCAATGCCGTCGAGCATGGAGCACCCCGAAAACGCATAGTCGTCAATTGATGTGACCGTGGAAGGAATGATGGTGCTCTTGCATCCCGCGATCAACGTGTTCTCGTCGGTCTCGATAATGGCGTTACACTCGTCGCGGGAATCATAACGCCGATTGTCAGGTGACACACTTATACTCATGAGCGAGGGGCAAAACTCAAAGGCAGAGGTTGCGATGCCCCTGACACTGCCGGGGATGTGGATGCTCTTGAGCGAGGAGCAGCCATAAAATGCCTGATAGCCGATGGTCAAGACGGAATTGGGAATGTTGACGCCAACGAGTGATGTGCAACCGCAGAAGGACTCATAGCCAATCGCTGTAACACTGTTGGGAATGGCGATACCGGTGAGGCTTGTGCAAGCATAGAAAGCCCAATCATCGATAACGGTCACAGAGTTCGGAATGACGGTGCTTCGACATCCCACAATCAACTTACCTGTGGCTGTCTTGATGATGGCGTTGCAGCTGTCGCGTGAATCATAGACGGGATTATCGCTGTCCACGTCGATGACGCAAAGCGAAGGGCAGTTGCTGAACGACGACAGCCCGATTTCCTTGACTGTACTCGGGATGTTGACACTGGTGATGGATGAGCAACCCGTGAATGCGAAAGAACTGATTGACGAAACCGAGTCAGGGATGACCAAGTCCGTGATTTCGCTGCCGTTCAAGTAAAGATGATGGGCGCGATAGCAGGGATTTGACGATTTAGAGGCAAACTCGATGCTGCACCAGACACTCAAATCACTGATTGCAACACTGTCGAGCGCTGTGCAGCCGGCAAAAGCGTGTTCGCCGATGGCGGTAACCGATGGGGGTATAGAAACACTTGTGAGTGCATAGCAGTCCCGAAAAGCCGACTGGCCGATAGCCGTGACAGGATAAACCATATCATGATATGATACCGTGGCCGGAATCTCCACATCGCCACTATAGGGATAAGTGCCGGCGATGACGATGGCATGGTCGCCGTTGATATGATAACAGATGTCACCCGCCTCCAGGTCTTGGGCCATGGCGGTAACAGGTAGTGCAAAAGCCAGTATCAATGCTGCTTTGAAGAAAATCTGTTTCATATACGAAGGTTAAATGTCATTGTAATAATTATTGCAATCACAAAAGTACAAAAGACATGGCTACTGCTGAAAACTTTTTGTTCCGTTTTTGTCCGGGCTATGAAAAAAAGTGGGGCAGTATGCCGATAAACAGCATATTGCCCCTGCTTGAGTCGGGGTGAGAAGACTCGAACTTCCGGCCTCCACGTCCCGAACGTGG
>DAIREJ010000155.1:0-5284 GCA_036795635.1 Sodaliphilus sp. | reverse complement strand
GTCTCGCCTGTCCAACCGCAATACTGGTTCATGGCATTATACACCTTGATGAAATCGATGTGGGTGAGGTTGACGTGACGGCCTTGCTCATCCACCGCCCAGTCAATCTTGAAACCGGGGTTGTGAAGGGCCTCGGGCATCAGTTCCGAATAATTGGGCAGGTTGTCCACATAGCCCCAGTCAAAGAAATACAGCACATAGTAGGAATTACCGTCGTTACCTCCCAGGTCAACAGCATTGCAGCGCAACTTGGAGCCTGTGAAGGTCATGGTTTCCTCGTCTTGCAGCCACAGGGGCCAATAGGGCTGGTTGTGGTAGGTGTTGCGGCTCATGTAGCCACTCACGCTGTCAGGGTTCACGTCATTGCTGGTCCAGCGAATGTAGGTGGTGTCGTTCAGGTGTGGGTCCACCTGGCTGGGGGTGCGCGGTTTGCCCTCGTCAGGGCGGTAATAGGTGATGGTGTAGTCATGTTGCGTCTGGGGATGGCTATACTCACTGCCCGCCAGTTCATACCACTTGTCGCTGTCGCTGGGCACGCCATCGCCGTCAATATCCACGCCCACCATGACGATGCCAGGTTCGCTGCTGCCACCGTTTGACTCTTGCTCGCTGACAAAAGCGTTGCCCCATATCTCGAAGTCATAACCGTGCCTGTTCACCACGGGGTGGTCAAAGCCCACAATCACATAGCCGCCATAACCGCCCAGCGAAATCATGCTCTCGGCCCACACGGTATCGATTGTGGTGATGATTTCGCCATGATAGGTCTGTGTGAGAGTATCAATGTAGCCACAGATACTGGCTTGGCACCGTGCCAACACACTGTCCTCAGGCTCCCCCACCCTGGCTACCGGCAAGGTGTTGATAAATTGTCCGGGTGCGGGACGGTATTCATACACACGCGTCAACCAGGGGTGACGATCACCCCACACACTCAAAGCGGTCATCACCGCCAGTAAAGCAAGTATCGTTTTTCTCATAGTCATAAAATAATTATTTCTCATTAATGTTATTTCCTAAAAATGCGAAATGGGCGGGGATATCCCCGGTGCGCACATCCCACTTCTTCACGCCATATCGGTCAAAGCAGTAAAGACGGCCCGGCGAGACATAGTCCTTGGCGTCGGTGACATAGATGTCCTTAGTCAACGGATTCACTGCCACAGCATAGGGGATGACGATGTCTCGGTCGGTTCCATCGGTAATGAAGTTGTCGCTCACCACCTTGCGCAACTGTGTGTCGATGACGGCATAGCTGAATTCATTACTCATCGTCACATAACTCCATTGGGTGCTCACCACATACAGCGAGTCCCCTTCAAGCCACATGTTGCTCACGGGACAGTCGATGCTGTCCACCAACTGTTGCTTGCGCGTGTCATAGGCATATATCTTACTGTCAGTGGTATAATAGTCTCCGCGCGAAGACACCCACAACATGCCGTGGCGGTCGCCCTTGACAAGATGCAGGTTGATGGCAATGGGGACGCGGCGCTCCTCCTTGAAAGTCGCCACATCGATGACCGAGAGAGTGTTTTCGTAGTTGGGCACCATGTATCCGCCCGAATTGGCGACATAGATCTTCCCCTCGACGATCTCCAGTTCATCGGGCTGGAATCCCACCAGGCAGGTATCCACAATCTGCATGGTCACCGTGTCGATCTTGGCGACATAGCCGCGTTGCTCGTAGTTGGGATTGATCTGCACCGGACCGGCATAACTGGTCACATAGGCATACCCCCCATAGAAGCGGATGTAGCGGCAGTTGGGGATATTGATCTGATATTTCTTCTTGCAAGTGTACTTGTCGAGCACATCCACCTTGTTGGAGCAGTTGATGACACAGTAGAGGCTGCTGCCATAGATGCCGATGTCGTTGCCCACGTCGCCCATCTCCTTGGGGACCGTGGGATTAGCATAGGAGAAGATGTTGCGGACATATTCCCCGTAGGCATAATCATAATAATCCAGTGTAGCCTTGTTCCAACCCATGTTTCCCTCACAAAGCAGATAAAAGCCCTCGATGTCGGTAAACTCGGGCTGTGCCACCGACACATGCTCGGGCAGGAAGATGGTCACCTCCTCGCGGCACCCTGCCAGCAGAGCCAACAATGGAATCAATATATGGAGTATTCTATTCATCAGATGTCGAATTTGAGGATGAGTTTGTAGTTGCGCCCGGGCATGGGATAGTTGAGGATGACGTCGTAGTACTGGTTGAAGAGGTTGTTCACCTCGCCCGAGACCTTCAACGTGGTCTTGCCCAAGCGGAAAAGGTAACCTACCGAGAGGTCGTGGGTGTACCAGGGCTGCTCGTGGTTCTCGCGCGTGTTGGCACTGGTGTGGTAGCGCTCGCCCACATAAATGAAGCTGTAGTTCATGTCCAGGTCACGCCAGTTGGCATGGCCCACCACCGAGCCGCTGTGCCAGGGAATATAGGCCAACTGACCTTTGTAGGTACCGCCGTCCTCGTTGTCGGCAGGATTGGTGTAATCCTGCGCCTTCTGGTAGGTATAACTCAGGTTGATGTCAAGAATCACATCGGCGGGCAGGCGCAACGTGGTGCGTGCCGTCACGTCAATGCCACGGATTTTCACGATTCCCACGTTCATCATCATCCAGCGATACTGCCCCGTCCCCTTGGGAACAGCGATAATCTTGTCAGTGATGTAGTTATAGTAGGCGTCAGCACTCAACTTGATGCCCTCAAGCACACCACGGTCGGCAAGCAGGCGGTAAAGGAAGCCCACGTTGTACTGTGTCGCATACTCGGGATCGAGCGTGATGTTGCCCATGTCGGTGTAATACAGGTCGTTGAACGTGGGCATGCGGAAGATGCGCTTATAATAGGCCCGCACATTAAAGTCACGCTCCTGCCAGGGTTGCCACAAGAGGAAAACAGCAGGTGTGACTTTGTTCAAGTACTTGCTCGTTTTGCCCACCACCTCGCCATTGAAGCGTGCCGATGAACGGTCGTTGACCAGCGTATAGAGCAGGCTACCCTGGGCCTTGAAGCCATGCCAGGTCCATGCTGTCGCCAAAGCAGTCAACACCGTGTGGCGAATGGGATAGCCAAAACCCGTCAGGGTAGCATCAAGGCTGTTCCACTGGTAATCCACCGAGAGGTTCACATCCCAATCGTTCATGATGGTATATTTGTTGGCCGTGGAGAGGTATATCTCGTCCTGCCAAAACTTGTTGTCGATATACATCAACGTGGTGTCGGGGTTGAGATAGTGCAGATAGTCGCGTGAATACTTGGCATTGAACATCATCTCGTAGCGGTCGGTGAACTTGCGCTGGTAAGCCCCCTGGACAAAGAAGTTGCTGTCCCATTGCTTCTGGGCATGCTTCCATACGTTGTTGACGATGGCGCCGGGAATGCCCTTGCGGCTGTCATAGAAATAGGCCTTGGCGTGCCACTTGCCGCTCGGCATCACGCCGAAAACCCCCGCTTCAACACGATAGGAATGCACGTCACCATTCTGGCGCACAGCGGTGGTGTCCCACGCAATCGACCCGTCGCTGTAGTGACGCATGTAACGGAAACGGTACTTGCCCGTAGCATAGGTGAACTCGCTGTTGAACGACAGACTCACGGCACGGCTCAACTTGTGCTCCCAGCGCACACTGGGGTTGACCAAGCCAAAGGAACCCGTCTTGAACGACACGTTAAGGTTATCGCGCTTGCCGTCCTTGAACTTGGGGCGGCGGGTGCGCAGGTAGATGGTACCTGCCGAGCCGTAGTCACGCGCGCTCTGGAAGATGTTGCTGCGTTGGCCGTTATAGAGTGATATCGCCTCAATGTTGTCTAGCGAAAATTTTCCCAAGTCAACCTGTCCGTTTTGGGCATTGCCCACCTGGATACCGTCATAGAAAACACCCATGTGGTTAGTGCCCATTGAGCGAATGTCCACCGTCTTGAGGCCGCCCACGCCGCCGTAATCCTTAAGTTGCACGCCTGCGAAGTAGCGCACCGCGTCAGCCACCGAGTGACTGTTCAAACCCTCCAACTGCTTGCCCGTGAGCTCCTGAGCGGGAATCACGTCCTCATAAGGGCGGTGCCCGTAGATGATGACATTCTGGATGTACTGCATCGAGTCCAGCCTGCCGTGTCCCACTGCAGCCATAACCGAGTCCACCTGGTGCGCAAGAACGCCTTCCTGGGCATGGGCGCACAGGAAAGACACAAGAGTCAAAAATGCAATCACTAACGTCTTACGCATCGTCACGGGTTTCTATGTTTGCGACTTGGCAGGTCTTCTGACTCGCCCCTACCCAATACTCGTGCATCTGCCCTTCCCGTGCCGTCCCTTGCTGTGGGGAGCATGCACAGTGGTCAAATGCGGGGATTCCATTGGAGGCACACAGCAGCACCGTCTGTCCAGGATTCGCACCTGGTTCCCTTTTCACCCGAAGCCAAAACTTCGGACACCAAATCTCGCTGCAAAGATAGTGCAAGCTGAGCGCAAAAAAAAAAGAATTTATTCCTTTTTTGCCTAAGCGCAGCCTATTTTAGACCGAAGGTCAAAATTAGTGCAAGGTGAACTAAATGCCAAATATTGTGCACGCTGAGCGCAAAAAAGTTTACTCTTTTGCCGAGGCGCAGCCAATATTATCCAAATTTATATGGGCATTTCCGTACCGCAGCCTAATTTCGAGGGCGCAAGCCCTCAACGATAGTACAAAAAGTCATACTACAGTATCTACGTATCACATTTTTAATGCAAAAAACTCCGGAGCGCTTCACAGCGCCCCGGAGTCTCAATAAACAAATTAACTATGGAAAATAATTTACATTATGAATTTCTTTATTGAAACCGGTTGTCCGGTTAATCGTCCTTCTCGGCCATCTCACGTTCCAGACGGGCCTGCTCGGCCAGAGCCATCTCGTTCTTGTCGCCAACAACGAGCGTCTGGTAGTCGCGCATACCGGTACCGGCAGGGATGAGATGTCCGCAGATAACGTTCTCCTTCATACCCTCAAGGTAGTCCACTCGGCCATTGATGGCGGCCTCGTTGAGCACCTTGGTGGTCTCCTGGAAGGATGCTGCCGACATGAAACTGCTGGTCTGCAACGCAGCACGGGTGATACCCAGCAGAATCTGCTCGCTGGTAGCGGGCACGGCGTCGCGGACGACGACGAGCTTCATGTCACGGCGCTTGAGCGACGAGTTGATGTCACGCAGCTTGCGTGCGGTCAGAATCTGTCCGTTCTGGACATCCTCGCTGTCACCGCTGTTGGTGACAATCTTCTTGCCCCAGATGCGGTCGTTCTCCTCCA
>DAIREJ010000154.1:2196-5309 GCA_036795635.1 Sodaliphilus sp. | reverse complement strand
TGCCCGTGATGCGGTAGCCGATGTGGCGGTACTGCAGGTCGGCATAGGCGCTCAAGCCACTGGTAATCATGTAATTGCCTTTGATGTAGATATTGAAGTCGGTCTTGCGGCCGTTGTTGCGGTAATACTCATGGTCGGGAGCCAGGATGCTGGTGTAGTTCTCCACCCAGATGACCTGCCCGAAGTGGTCGTTGCTGTAGCGGTTGATGCCTCCGCCCAGTGTAGCGCTCAGCCTGTCACCGTTGTACTGCAACGAGAACACGCCGCCGCCAAAGCCGCTGTCCACACATTTCTTGCGCACCAGACTGGCCTTCTTGATGGTGCCGTCGGGTGTCACCACGGGCTGCAGGGCATACTCCTTGAGGGTGCGGGCATTCTTGTATTCCTGGTAGTAGCCGTAGCCATCGGTGTAATGCAGGGCCGCATTGAGTTTCCACAGGGGGTTGAACGCCTGATTCCAAATCAGCTGGTAGTGGGTCTGACGGTAGATGTCCTTCTGGTCCTTATAGAAGCCCGTCACCTTGCCGTCGTGTTTGATTTCTCCGTTGGGGTTGTAGGTGCGGTTGTTCTCGAGGTCGTCGCGGCTGATGCCGTCCCAGGCATGATAGGTGTCTTCCTTGCCACCATAGGTGATGAAACGCAACGATGTGCCGCCGTAGAAGTAGCCCAGCTGGCCAAAGTAACTCACCAGCTCACTGCTGGCGCGGTCGCGGTAGCCGTCGCTGCCGATGTGCGACAGACGCGCCTCGATGGCCCAACGGTCATTCAGCAAGCCAGTGCCCACGCGCAGGGTTTCCTTGTTGGTGTTATAGGAGCCATAACTGCCCGTCACTTCGGCATAAGCGTCACGCGAGAAACTTTGGGTGCGCATGTTCACGCTACCGCCAAAAGCACCCGAGCCGTTGGTCGAGGTGCCAGCGCCTCGCTGTACCTGGATGTCGCGCACCGACGAAGCAAAATCGGGCGTGTTCACCCAGTAGATGCTGTGGCTCTCGGCATCGTTCTGAGGAATATCGTTGACGGTGATATTGATGCGGGTGGCATCGGTACCGCGCACGCGCATCGATGTGTAGCCCACGCCCGCACCCGCATCGCTCGTGGTGATGACACTCGGGGTCATCGTCAGCAGGAACGGGATGTCCAAGCCATGGTTCACAGCAGCAATCTGCTTGCTGTTCACACTGGTAAACGCAACAGGAGTGTTTTCACTTGCACGAGTGCCCAGCACCTCCACCTCGCTCAGGGCGACTGAGGGCACCGTGTCGGTTGCCGCGGGCTGTGCTGCTGCGGCAAGGGCTGCCAGGGTTGTGGCAACCGCTAAAAAGGTCTTCTTCATTGTTTTAATTAAATAAGTTGTTCTCTACGCCGGCATTGTCCGGATCAGATCAATGGGTGTGTTCTCAGCCCCGCTGTCGCCAGGGAGCACCCCCAAACTCATTGAATCACGCTGCAAAATTACACCATTTCTCACAAACTTGCAACCGCAGGCCGCCCTTTGAGATGATGTTGGATAAACAATGACCATAACTTGCTGATTTTCATGAGTTAGTGTGCTGCCCCTCACAAGAGTTCATGGAAAAAACCTGGAGCAGTTTGCATATTAGGATATTTTAACAATAAATCACATAGAAATTCCCAACAATCGTTATATCTTTGCAATTGATAAAATGTGAATTTTCTTTTTCTTTTTGATGATCCCATGGATTTGATTAGAAGTAAAGGCACATTTTGCCCCGCCCCATGTGTGATTGATAACAAATTGCATATACTTACTTAATTATTAACTAAACTTAAATTTTTTACAATTATGAAGAAGATTACAGTTCTTTTGTTTGCATTGATTGCAGGCACATTTGCCATGCAGTTGAACGCTGCGCCGGGCAAAGCTCCCGCGCGCTCCTCAATTTACAACAGCAATCAAGGTTTTAACCAACTGGGTTCCACGTCGATTTATTACGACATCTCGCAACGCACTGCAGCTGGTCCTGGCGCACAGTATGGCATCAGCATCCTCGGCAGGGTAAGAAACAATAGCATTTGGACTAGTTGGATAGTCCCTTATCGTTATTATTCATCCACCTACGAGAGCAATGGTCCTGGTGCAGGTTTCATTGCTGCCTTCCAGGTGAACGGTGGCACCGCTAAATATCTGGATGCCAAGAATGGCTCGAATCAAGACGGCGTACGCATGACAGCACGTATTGAACCCCAGGGCGATGTCGCAGCCCGTGTCGTTTACACGCTGCAGAATACAAACGATGAGGCTGTAACGGTGAATGCCGGTGTCTGGGGTGACATCATGATCGGTGACAACGACCAGGCTCCGCTGTCGCGCATGAAAAACACCATCAACGGTGAAACCTACGGCATCAAGATGAAGCATGAGAATACTGAAGATGAAAATACAGTATTTCTGTGCGCCCTCTTCGGTGATCACGTGACTGGTGTGACTGCTGCCGATAGCTGCTGGTTCGGATTCTTCAGCTCCAACTGGCATGCCAATGAGATCTGTGGTGAGTACTCCAAGACCATCTACGACACTAACCAAAGTTGGGGTCAGTCTTATCAGCAGTACTATGAGGTCGAGAATGGCAACTATGACTCCGGTCTTGGCTTCTGCTGGACGGGTCGCGAAATTCCCGCTGGCGAAAGCATCGAGCTTTCCTACTTGATTAGCGTCGGTGAGGTTGACTTCATGGAGCCCTTCGATCCCGATCCCGATCCCGAACCCGAGGATCCTCAGCCCGTCTTCACCTATGAGATCCAGGCATTTGACTGCGAGGGTTGGAACGACTACACTGCTCCCCATCCCGTTAAGGTAAAGGGTGAATATGTTCACGCCTATGGCCAGAACGGCTATCTCGAGTATCAGGTTGACGACGAGAACACCTGGCACGTCATTGGTGAACTCATCTCTGGTGCCGAGGGCGGCTATGAGTTCGACTTCAATGTTACCTACAACCCCAACCGCACCACCGACCATGTGGTTGCAGTGCGCTACGACGATGGTTTGGGCAACATTATCCCGTTGGAGGGCTTGAACTGGATTGACGTTCGCTCAACTAATGTCACCGTTACCTGCCAGGATGAGCCTGTTTACAACGGCCAGCCGC
>DAIREJ010000154.1:0-2186 GCA_036795635.1 Sodaliphilus sp. | reverse complement strand
ACGTGAATATTGACCGCGAGACGGTTGTCATCGGTCAGGGTGGCGAGTATGTTGTTCCCAACACCTATTACTACACCGCTCTGGTGGGTAAGTTCGAGGATGGCACCATCGGCGAGAACATCGTTTCGTTCGCGATCGACAAGGCTCAGGCAGCTATCACAGTTAATGTCCCCAATGATGTAGAGTACGACGGCAATCCGCATGCTGCCTCCTATGTTCTTAACCCCGGCGACGGTACTGTGACCCTTACCTATATGAACATGGGTACCGGTGAAATTCTCACTACTGCTCCCACCGATATTGGCATCTATGCAGTTATTGTGACAGTCAGCGACGGTCAGTACTATTATGGTATTCCTGAAACGATTTATGGTGAGTTCGCGATTTACTCGGGAGAAAGCACCTCTGTCAGTGAAATCAATGCTGCTACTCAGGAGAATGGCGCATGGTACACCATCGACGGTCGCCGTGTTGCTGCTCCCACTCAGCCTGGCATCTACATCTACAACGGCAAGAAGTACAGAGTGAAGTAATTCCCTTGCGTTGTAATCATTAAAAAAAAGCGGCCTGCCCTATCGGCAGGCTGCTTTTTTTAGTTAGGAGTTAGGGGTTGATTATATGAATTCGTGAAATTCGTAGTTCATTAAAAGCCGGATGCAAAAAAAACACTACCTTTGCATCAAAACCATTAACAAACATGAGAATGATGAAACATTTCCTTTCTGCCATCTTGATGATGGCAATCGCAGTGAGTATTTGTGCCCAGGATCAGGAACGCATGACCGAGGCCTGCACCAGTATCATGGTGGGCCGCTTGGCCTCGACCGACGGCTCGGTCATCACATCGCACACCTGTGACGCTCGTTACCGCACTTGGATGGAGATGGTGCCTGCTCGCGACTATGAGCGCGACACCGTCACCGCCGTCTACAAGAACCGTTTCCACACCCGCGCTGCCAGCGACAGCACGGGTATGCCGCGACTGGGCATGATTCCGCAAGTGCGCCACACCTACCGCTTCCTCGACACCGCCTATCCCTGCCTCAACGAGAAGCAGCTGGCGATGGGCGAGACCACCATCAGCGGCCGCGACACTCTGCTCAACGCTAAAGGCATCTTCATGATCGAGGAACTTGCACGCATCGCCCTCGAGCGCTGCACCACCGCCCGCGACGCCATACGCCTGATGGGCGAACTTGTGAAGAAGTATGGTTACGGTGACAGCGGCGAGTGCCTCACCATTGCCGACAAGAACGAGGCATGGCTCTTCGAGGTCTTCGGTGAGGGCCCCAAGAAAGTAGGCGGCGTGTGGGCTGCCGTTCGCATCCCCGATGACGAAATTGCCGTTTCGGCCAACATCTCGCGCATCGGCACGCTCGACCTCAACGACCCCGACCATTACATGGCCTCGGACAACGTCTTTGAGGTGGCCAAAAGGCTCAAACTGTGGGATGGCAAAGAGCCGTTCTGCTTCTGGAAAGCCTACAGTGGTGCCAACTACATGAAGGAGATGAAAAACTACAGCCTGCGAGAGCTATACATCATGCAGCAGCTGGCTCCGTCGCTCAACCTCACCAATGAAATTGAGAATCTGCCCGTGAGTGTCAAACCCGACAAAAAGGTGAGCGTTGAAGATGTTTCCCGCTTGTTGGGTAGTTACTATGAGGGTACACCGCTTGACTTGAGCGCCCGTCACAAGATTCCCAATCCCAGGCGCAAAGACAAACAGGGCAATGTTGTTGAGAACGAGCCAGACAGCATCGTTTCGCCCGTCGCCAACCCGTGGATTACCAACGAGCAGCTGGCGATGTACTATGCCATGGGTGACTCGGCGATGAAGTGGACCCGTACCGTGAGCGTCCCCTGGTGCTCCTACAGCACCGTCATCCAACTGCGCAACTGGCTCCCCGATGAAGTGGGCGGCGTGGCATGGATTGCCTTTGATAACCCCGGCCAGAGCCCCAGGTTCCCCGTCTTCTGCGGCAACACCGACCTGCCCGCAGCCCTCAAGGTGTGCGGCCACGGCGCCGAGGACGACAACAGCCCCCTGTGGCAGTTCCGCAAGGCCAACCGACTCGCCTCCCTGCGATGGGGCGCCTTCCGCAAAACCCTCGAGCCGGCCCGCGACCATTTCCTGGAGAAAGGTCTGCGTGAGCTCCCCATGATAGAGCGCACCTGGCAGGAAC
>DAIREJ010000153.1:0-5360 GCA_036795635.1 Sodaliphilus sp. | reverse complement strand
GCAAGTATTGTCGATTTGAAATAACAGAGAAGCGGATTTCTAGCGAAAGTTTTCCGAAATAATTTTTATTTTCCTATTTTTCAATTGTTTACAATTTTTTCAGTCGCAAAAAGTTTTCCAAAACGAAAATTTGTTGAAAAATTTTCTTGGAAAAGTTTTGCTATTTCGGCAACTATTAGTAGTTTTGCACCGTTAAAACCAACCCACCATCGACGGTGGGTTTATTCACGAAAACATATACCTAGATACTAACATGATACAAACAGTTGTCAAACGAGACGGACGTGTTGTTGGCTACAACGAGGAGAAAATCAAGGCCGCCATCCGCAAGGCCATGTTACAAACCGATGCCGGCGAGGACGAGGGACTGATCCAACGCATCGCCGACCGTATCGGCAGCCGCGGTCATGAACAGATGACCGTGGAGGACATCCAGGACATGGTCGAGGTCGAACTGATGAAGAGCGCGCGCAAGGAAGTAGCACGGTGCTACATCAACTACCGCCACCAGCGTAGTGTGGCCCGCAAGGCCAAGACGCGCGACATTTTCCTGGAAATCATCAACGCCAAGAACAACGACATCACCCGCGAGAATGCCAACATGAATGCCGACACCCCTGCCGGCATGATGATGAAGTTCGCCAGCGAGACCACCAAGCCCTTCGTCGATGACTACCTCTTGAGCGAGGAGGCGCGCGAGGCCGTGCGCGGCAACTACCTGCACATCCACGACAAGGACTACTATCCCACCAAGAGCCTCACCTGCGTGCAGCACCCGCTGGACAAGGTGCTCAAGCAGGGCTATATGGCCGGACATGGCGAGTCCCGTCCCGCTAAGCGTATAGAGACTGCAGGTGTCATCGCTTGCATCACGATGGAAACGGCCCAGAACGAGATGCACGGCGGCCAGGCCATTCCTGCCTTCGACTTCTACCTGGCTCCCTTCGTGCGCCGCACGTTCATCGAGGAGGTGAAGAACCTTGAGGAAATCATGGGTCAGGACTACAGCCGCCTCTATGAGGCTGAATTGGACGATTTCATCGAGCGTGAACTGGACTTCCTTCAGGGCGACGAGCGCATCCTGCAACATGCCGTCAACAAGACGGTGCGCCGCGTTCATCAGGCGATGGAGGCCTTCATCCACAACATGAATTCCATCCACTCGCGTGGCGGCAACCAGGTGGTGTTCAGCTCCATCAACTATGGCACCGACACCAGTGCCGAGGGACGTTGTGTCATCCGCGAACTCTTGAATTCGACCTACGAGGGCGTGGGCAACGGCTCCACAGCCATCTTCCCCATCCAGATCTGGAAAAAGAAAACCGGTGTGAGCTACAAGCCCGGTGACCGCAACTATGACCTCTATCAGCTGGCCTGTAAGGTCACGGCCCGCCGTTTCTTCCCCAATTTCGTCAACCTCGACGCGACCTACAACCAGGACGACCAGTGGCGCCCCGACGATCCCAAGCGCTACGTCCACGAGGTGGCCACCATGGGCTGCCGCACCCGCGTGTTCGAGAACCGCTTTGGCGAGAAGACCTCCATCGGTCGCGGCAACCTCTCGTTCTCGACCATCAACATCGTGCGTTTGGCCATCGAGTGCATGGACATCAAGGACCAGCAGGAGCGCATCGACCGCTTCTTCGCCAAGTTGGATAACATGCTTGAGGTCACCGCACGCCAGCTCGATGCCCGCTTCCAGTACCAGAAGACCGCCATGGCCAAGCAGTTCCCCCTGCTCATGTCGCAGCTGTGGAACGGTGCCAGCGAACTCAAACCCGACGATAAGATTGAGAGTGTCATTAACCAGGGTACACTGGCCATCGGTTTCATCGGACTTGCCGAGTGCTTGATCGCCCTCACGGGTAAGCATCACGGCGAGAGTGACGAGGCGCAGCAACTGGGCGTCAAGATCATCACCTACATGCGCGACCGTGCCAATGAGTTCAGCGAGCGTTACCGTCACAACTACAGCATCCTGGCCACGCCCGCCGAGGGACTGAGCGGCAAGTTCACCCGCCGCGACCGCAAGGATTTCGGCGAAATCCCCGGTGTGACCGATAAGATCTACTACACCAACAGCAACCACGTGCCCGTCTATTACAAGTGCTCGCCCAAGCACAAGGCCGAGGTCGAGGCTCCCTATCATGACCTGACCCGCGCCGGCCACATCTTCTATGTCGAGATCGACGGCGACGCCACCCACAACCCCGAGGCTATCGCCAACGTTGTGGACCTGATGGACAAGTACAATATGGGTTACTGTTCGGTCAACCACAACCGCAACCGCTGCATGGATTGCGGCTATGAGGACGCCACCGACGGCCTTGAGGAGTGCCCCAACTGCCACAGCCACCACATTGACCGCTTACAGCGCATCACGGGCTACCTTGTGGGTACCACCGACCGCTGGAACAGCGGCAAACTCGCCGAGCTCAAAGACCGCGTCGTCCACAAGTAATCAGGCTCTAGACATTAGGCTTCAGGCGTTAGGTGATGGAGACCTAACTCCTAACCCCTATCTTCTAACTTCTAAAAATGCTTCGCATTCTGCACATTGTCGAGGGTACCAGTGTCGACGGACCGGGCCTGCGCACGTCAATCTACCTGGCGGGCTGCAACCACCATTGCCCTGGTTGCCACAATCCCGCCTCGTGGAACCCGCTGGGCGGTGAAGAACGCACCCTCGACGAACTGATGCAGGTCATAGCCTATAACGAGGCCCCTGTCACCCTGAGTGGCGGGGACCCATTGCAGCAGCCTGCAGGCACACGCGCCCTTATCCAACGCATCAAGCGGGAGCTGGGTTACAACGTGTGGTGTTACACAGGCTACACTTGGGAGGAAATTGTGGCTAACCCCGCATTGCTTGATGTTGTGCGCGAGCTTGATGTCCTCGTTGACGGCCCCTTTATCCAGGCCGAGCGTGACATCAGCCTCCGCTTCCGTGGCAGCCGCAACCAGCGCCTCATCGACGTCCAGCGCACCCTCGCCACCCACCACCTCACCCTCTGGCCCACAACGACCCCCATCAAGCAGCAATAACCCCAACAAATGCAGGGTTCCTCTTTGCCGTGGTTTCACCACGGCCCTATCACATCTATAGCAACTATTTCCCATTCCATCCAGCAAAAAACACTATGACCGCATGAAAACACAAAACAATTCACTATCTTTGCACCGCGAGAGCTCATTTCCAAACGATAACCTCAATAAATGACACTGCAATGATGAAATCTCAAGCAATAAAACCGATGTTCGCCCTCTTGCTGGCGTGTTGTTGCGCCCTGTCGTTTCAGACTATGGCAAATCCCATCACGCGTCAGCAGGCGCAACAAAACGCTTTTGCTTTCATGCATGACCGCGGCAAGAGCATTACCGTCACCTCGCTGTGCCATGCCCCCATGCGTGCCACCCAGTCCGACGAGCTCCAGCCTTACTATGTCTTCAACATCGGCGATAACCAGGGCTATGTCATCGCCAGCGGCGACGATTGTGTTCCGGCTGTCCTTGGCTACTCAGATGAGGGCTATATTGACCTCGATAACCTCCCTTGCAATATACAACCCTTGTTTGACAAATATGCACAGTATATCCGGTCTCTGCAAGACCGTGGCTTGAACGTCAAATATGTGCCCCCAAAAACAGATGACCACCCTGCAATCCCCAGAATGCTAACTTGCTTTTGGGGCCAAAGAGATCCTTACAATAGGAATTGCCCGATAGACCCAACGACAGGAAAACGTTGTTTGACTGGTTGCGTCGCCACCGCAATGGCGCAAATCATGTATTACTATCGCGAACGGTCGGTAAATGCTACTACCACAGAGATTCCTGCCTATACAACTTATACAAGAGAAATCAACGTTGAGGCGATTCCGGCAGGATCGTTTATTGATTGGGACAATATGGTGGATAAATATATTACAAACCCCTACTATGCCCCCTCTCAAGAGAATTGTGAGGCGGTAGCCAATTTGATGAAGTATTGTGGCGCGGCATTGAAAATAGACTACACTAGTGATGCTAGTGGTGCTGGAAAGATTGATAAAGCGTTGATTCCATTTTTTAATTATAGCCCTTTAACTAAAGATGTTAATTCATATCATTATTCTGATGAAGAATGGGATGAGCTCATTTATCATGAGCTGTCTAATGGACGTCCTGTTGAATACTCCATAATGAGCATGGCCCATGCTGTTGTCGTTGATGGATATGATGGTAATGGTTACTTCCATCTGAATCAAGGTGGTCATGAACAAAGTGTTAGCATGGCTGACGGATGGTTCTTGCTTACCTCAATTAATTCGGGAGCAGATCATGCCACAATCAATACTGAACCGATGCCTGTTCCCTTGTCAGATGATGAGGGTAGCGGAATCCATTTTGCCGACCCTAAAGCAAGAGCGGTTTGTTTGTGGATTGCTGATGCCGATGGCGATTGTGTGTTGACCGAGAGTGAGGCTGCTGCGGTAACAGATGCAAGTAGAATATGTTTTAGATATACTCCGATAACCTCGTTGGATGAATTTAGATTCTTCAGGGGGGCGTCATCAATCGATAGTGAGACATTTTATCAATGCCATGAACTGACAAGTGTGAAGATTCCTAATACTATTGTTACTATTGGCGATCATGCTTTTGATGGTTGTGACAAATTAACAAGCATTGTTATTCCCAAAACGGTGAATGCTATTGGCTATAATGCATTTTATGGAGGCGCTTTGAGGAATGTCATATGCCTGTCTTCCACGCCACCTGACATGAACTATTCTTTTCTTTTCGATAATGCGATACTTTGTGTGCCCATTGAGGCCGTCGATAGATATAAAGCCACACCTCAATGGAATCAATTCTCCAGCATCGTTGGCCTCGATCCGTCGCTGGGCGACATCAACCTGGACGGTGAGGTCAATATCGCCGACATTAATGCTGCCATTGGTAGCATCCTTAAACCTGGTGATGATTGTTTGTATGACTTTATGGGAGACGTGAACGGCGATGACGAGGTCAACATCGCCGACGTCAACGCCCTCATTGACAAAATCCTCCACCACCAATAAATACAAACAAAGATTGTCCAAGTTGTTACAGTTGTTTTTACACCCGTTACGTCCTGGATTGTTTTGTCTTTTCTATATGTTGTTTTCCTTTTCGAAGTGGAGACAAAAATGCACAGATTATTGTTGTTTTCAAAAAAATAGTAGTATCTTTGCAGTGACAAATTGAACGTGTTGAGGTTCCCTGTCCGTTGTGGGCAAGGGATGAAAAGGGAATCAGGTGAGAATCCTGGACAGTACCCGCTGCTGTAACTCCCTCGACAAGACATCGCGCGGCTTCATGCCACTGGTTGCAACCTA
>DAIREJ010000152.1:0-5418 GCA_036795635.1 Sodaliphilus sp. | reverse complement strand
ACGTTGAATATTAGCGGAATTTGATATACCTTTGTGGCGCTTTAACGAAAATTTCTGGAGATGGTAGATGCTTTGAAGCTGAAAATCAAGACGTTACCATTTGGCACTCACACGGTTGAATGTCATGTGGACGAGTCGTTTTTCAACGGACAAGATCAAGCCGAAGTGCGTCGAGCCGACGTGGATGTCACCCTTGAAGTGACCCGCAAGAGCGAGAACACCTGCCGTCTAGAGATTTCGTGCCACGGAACAGTAACAGTGGCTTGTGACCGCTGCCTCGATGATTTGGATTTGCCGGTGGAGGAGAGCTACTGCCTGAACGTGGAGCAAATGGGCACCGAGCTTGACGACAGCAACGACGAGCTCCTGATTGTGCCGTCGGACTGGCGAGAGCTGGACACCGCACCCCTGGTGCGCGACACCGTGCTTCTCGCTATCCCGATGACGCACTGTCATGAGCGTGAAGAAGATTGCAACAGCGCCATACTCAACGTGCTTGAGAATCATCGCGTCGAGACCGTCCCCGACGGCGAAGAGGCTCCCGAGAGTGAAACAACCGGCACCGACCCCCGTTGGGAGGCGCTTAAAAAACTGAAAGAACAATAACTTTTAAATAAAACAAAAAAATGGCACATCCTAAAAGAAGACAGTCTAAGACTCGTACCGCTAAGCGCCGCACCCACGACGTGGCTGTGGCCCCGACCATCGCACAATGCTCCAACTGCGGCGCATGGCATGTTTATCACACCGTATGCCCTGAGTGCGGTTACTACCGCGGCAAGAACGTGATGGGCAAGGAGGAAGCCTAAATCCCGTGCCCGCCGGCTTCTTGCGAAGTCAGTGGCATGTGATTGCGCAAACATGATATCCTGAATGGGCTGAATCTATTTCATCATTCATCCTCATTTGGGATATCCTATTTCAATACTACAGAAAAACGCTTCCAAGCTTATGCTGAACGCAAAGATTACAGGCATCGCGTCTTATCTTCCCGATGACGTGCTGGATAACGAGATGCTGTCTCAGATGGTGGATACCAACGACGAGTGGATTACCACGCGCGTCGGTGTCAAGGAACGCCGCATCCTCAAGAAACCGGTCGGCTCATCATGGATGGGAATCCAAGCCGTGAACAAGTTGCTTGACGAGACCGGCACCGACCGCAATGACATCGACTTGCTCATCTGCCCGACGTCCAACCCCGACCATCGTTTCCCCTCCACGGCTTCAATCATCGCCCACGGTGTGGGTATTGAGAAGAAAGCCTATGCCTATGACATCCAAGCAGCTTGCGCGGGATTTCTGGTAGGCCTGTACGAGGCTACCGCCTTTATCCGTGCCGGCATCTACAAGAAAATCATCGTCGTTTCGGCCGAGAAGATGTCAAGCATGGTGGATTACAACGACCGCGCGACTTGTCCGCTGTTCGGTGACGCTGCTGCAGCCATGCTGCTGGAACCCACCGAGGAGGAGAACATCGGCATCATGGACGGTGTCTTCCACGTGGACGGCTCAGGCCTGGAGCACCTCGTCTATAAGGCAGGCGGTTCGGCGCTGCGCACCAGCCACGAAACAGTGGATGCTAACTTCCATTGCGTTTATCAGGAAGGCCGTGCCGTCTATCGCCATGCCGTAGTCGACATGCTCACTTCGAGCCGAGACGTGATGAAGCGCAACAACCTGACCAACGATGACATTCAGTGGTTTGTGCCTCATCAGGCCAACCTGCGCATCATCGAGGCCGTCGGTGCCCGCCTGAACTTCCCCGAGGAAAAGGTTCTGGTCAATATCCAGCACCGCGGCAACACCAGTGCTGCCAGCATCCCCTTGTGCCTGGACGAGAACAAGCACCGCCTTCAAAAGGGCGACAAGATGATTCTCACCGCTTTTGGTGCAGGATTCACTTGGGGAGCCCTCTACATCATCTGGTCGCTCTAATGCGCCACGACACATCAGTGAAGCATCACTACTCAATAGCGTCAAAACCGAGAGTAGCGATGCTTCTTGAATGAACAAACCCAACTAGTGACTAATGACTAGCGACTAAAAACTAAAAACAAATGCATCGAGCAGGTTTCGTCAACATCGTGGGCAACCCCAATGTGGGAAAATCGACACTGAGCAACCGCTTGGTGGGTGAACGCCTGTCCATCATCACCAGCAAGGCGCAGACCACGCGCCACCGCATCATGGGCATCGTCAATGGAGAGGATTATCAAATCGTCTTCAGCGACACCCCGGGTGTACTCAAGCCCAAGTTCCGCTTACAGCAGAGCATGTTGGAATACTCCACCGGCGCGCTGGTGGATGCCGACGTGCTGCTCTATGTCACCGACGTGATTGAAAGTCCCACCAAGAACCAAGACTTCCTCGACAAGGTAGCCAAGGAG
Source organism: Sodaliphilus sp. (assembly GCA_036795635.1). GTDB lineage: Bacteria > Bacteroidota > Bacteroidia > Bacteroidales > Muribaculaceae > Sodaliphilus. Next base: position 3,028 of record DAIREJ010000152.1, on the reverse strand, counting down.
CAGATCCCCATCCTGCTGGTCATCAACAAGATTGACCTCTTGAAGGGCAATGACGACCTGGTGCGCATCATCGACCAATGGAAGGAATTGCTGCCCAATGCCGAAGTGTTCCCCACCAGCGCGCTGGAGAACTTCAACGTGGACAACATCATGAAGCGCATCGTCGAGTTGCTGCCCGAGAGCCCTCCTTACTTCGGCAAAGACGCGCTCACCGACCGTAGCAGCCGCTTCTTTGTCACCGAGATTGTCAGGGAGAAAATCCTGCTCACCTATGACAAGGAGGTACCCTATGCCACCCAGGTCATCGTCGAGAAATTCGATGAGAGCGACAACGCCATCCACATCATGGCGGTCATCTATGTCGAGCGTGACACGCAGAAGGCCATCATCATCGGGCATCAGGGGCGCAAACTCAAGCACGTGGGCATTGAAGCACGTAAGGATATTGAGAAATTCTTCGAAAAGAAAGTCTATCTCGAACTCTACGTCAAGGTAGAGAAAGACTGGCGCAACCAGGAAAACAAACTGCGCGCCTTCGGTTACATTGAATAACAACAAAATAATCGACTAGCGACTAGTAACTAGCGACAAAAAACTAAAAGAATATGGGACGTTTAGTAGCAATCGTGGGAAGGCCCAATGTGGGCAAGTCAACCCTGTTTAACCGCCTGACGCAAACGCGCGACGCCATCGTGGACGACACCAGCGGCACCACACGCGATCGCCAATATGGCAAGATGGAGTGGAACGGCATGGAAATGTCGGTAGTGGACACTGGTGGATGGGTGGTCAACAGCGAGGACATCTTTGAGGAGGAAATCAACAAGCAGGTGCATCTGGCCATCGACGAGGCCGATGTCATCCTGTTTGTCGTTGATAGCAAGAACGGCATCACCGACCTTGACGACCATGTAGCCGATATCCTGCGCCGCACCTCAAAGCCCGTCATCGTCGTTTCCAACAAGGACGACAATAACCAAGGCATGTTTGCCGAGGCCGAATTCTACTCCTTGGGACTTGGCCAACCTTTCTCCATCTCGGCAATCAACGGTACCGGAACCGGCGACTTGCTGGACGAGGTGGTGAAACGCATGCCCGAAAAGAGCGAAGAGCCCATTGACGAGAATCTGCCTCGCTTTGCCTTTGTCGGCAGGCCCAATGCCGGCAAGTCATCGCTGGTCAACTCCCTTATGGACGAGGAACGCAACATCGTCACCGACATTGCCGGAACGACACGCGACAGCATCTACTCGCGCTACAACAAGTTCGGTTTCGACTTCTACCTTGTGGACACCGCCGGTATCCGCAAGAAGAACAAGGTAAACGAGGACATCGAGTACTACTCGGTACTGCGTTCCATTCGCGCCATCGAGAACAGCGACGTGTGCATCCTGCTCATCGACGCCACCCGCGGCATCGAGGCCCAGGACGTGAACATCTTCTCCATCATCCAGAAGAACCGCAAGGGTCTCGTCGTGCTTGTCAACAAGTGGGACATTGCCGAAAACAAGTCACAGCAGGCCATCAACCACTTCGAGGCAACCATCCGCGAACGCTTCGCGCCGTTCACCGACTTTCCCATCATCTTCGGGTCGGCCATCACCAAGCAGCGCATCCACAAGGTGCTGCAAACCGCAATCGACGTGTATAACAACCGCCAGATTATCATCCCGACATCGCAACTGAACAACGTCCTGCAGGCGGCTATCCAGGCTTTTCCGCCCCCTGCCGTCAAGGGCAAGTATGTGAAAATCAAGTATATCACCATGCTCAAGGGTGCAAAGGTTCCCACGTTCATCTTCTTCTGCAACCTGCCGCAGTGGATCAAGGATCCCTACAAACGCTATCTGGAGAACAAGATTCGCGAGAACTGGAATCTGCATGGCACAACCATCAACCTGTTCTTCAGGGAGAAGTGACGCCGAGAGCAAAAATGTTGTAAAGCATATTGTCTATTTAACACGCTGTAAATCAGCGAGAAATTAGACAATATGCTTTTTTATTGTGCAATTTTATACCAAAAATAATTACCAAATTATTTGGCACATAAAAATGATAGTTGTAACTTTGCACTGAAAATGATAAGGGTGGCATCCAAACTCATTCATGAGGCAATGCCACGCTAACATCAAGGCAACAAAACAAGAAGAACATATATACTTGAATTTTGGTTATGAAGATGGTGTGCTTTTGTGAAAAAGCGCACTTTCGCTTTCTATAACCCACTACATTCATTTGAAAACTGGAAACATTGTATTACCTTTGCACCAAATTAACCAGTTAAACAATAAAACTATGAGAAAGATGAAACTGCTGGTCATGACGATGACCGTGATGATGATGGCCGCCACAGCACCTAACGCCGTGGCACAATCCACGACCCAAAATGTTCAGCAACTCGAGCAGCAAATCGAACAGCACGAGAAGAACATCAAGGAAAAAGAGACCACCATTAAGGACCTCGAAGAGCGTATCGACAACCTCAAGTCTCAACTCAAGGAACTTGAGTCACAGAAGAAGACACTCGAGAAAGAATTGAAAGAGGAAATCAAGACTCGCAAGGAGAAATTCACCACACGCGACGAGCTAGTCTGGGACCAGGAAATCGTTGATGTGCTCTACACGCCCTATCACAAGGACGATGTCGAGGATGCTTTGCGCAGTTTCGATGGTATGGAAACCAAGGAAGTCATCAAGAAGAAAGAACTGGTAGAGAAGTACGGCGAGTACACCAAGGACCTGAAGGACTTCCTGGAGAAGATGAAGAAGCAACTTGCTCAGAACAAGTGGAAATACGCCTCATCGACCACCGACCTTTACAAGAAATTCGAGAAAGGGCTGAAGGGCACCAAGTACTGGAAAGTGTATAACAAAAAGGAAAAGAACGAGAGCATCGACTATCTGGACCGCGTCATGGACAAAATCATGCTGTTCAAGAACGACGGCCTCAAGAGCGAAACACAGTTCAACGATATCCTGAATATGCTTTACGCCAACTGACCTTTTCAGCCACATCGCTGAGACCATA
>DAIREJ010000151.1:0-5497 GCA_036795635.1 Sodaliphilus sp. | reverse complement strand
GGACATTACCCACGAGGCATTGCAGGGCTTCCGTGAGATGGGATGCGAGATCGGTCACACCGAGACGCCCATTATTCCCCTGTTCATCCGTGACAACAACAAGACCTTTGCCATCACGCGCGACTTGTTGAACGAGGGCATCTTTGTCAATCCCGTCGTTTCGCCTGCTGTGGCGCCCAACGACACCCTCATCCGCTTTAGCCTCATGGCAACCCACACCCACGAGCAGGTGGCCTTCGCCTTGGAGAAAATCCAGAAGGTCTTCCGTGCCCACGGCCTTGTGCCCTAATCTGGGACCACTTCTATAAAGCTATACATGAAAGCCATGCCCGTTGTTGGTGTGGCTTTCTTACTTTCTTAGCGGCTTTGGCAGCTTTCAACCCTTTTGAGTCCTGTTTTTTCGGGCTTTGAGTGAAAAAAAGCGCAAAAATCCTTGTTTGATAAAAATGTATTAGTAATTTCGCAACGTCAAAACGATTGAACAACACTACAGATTATGATTTACAGATTCGTAATAGTCTCGGACGAAGCTGAGAATTTCAAGCTACAAATTGCCATCGACTCGACGGCGACATTCATGCAGTTGCGCAACATCATTCTGGATTCAGCTGGCTTCAGCAAGGATCAGATGGACTCCTTCTATATCTGTGACGAGGAGTGGAACAAGGAAAAAGAGGTCACTTGCATGGACATGGGATCCGAAACCGACGAGGACATCTGGATCATGGATGATGCACAACTTGACGAAATTATCGAGGACGAGGGACAGCGCATGAAGTTTGTCTTCGACTACATGACCGAGCGATTCTTCAAAATCAAACTCAAGGAAGTGGTTCCCGGCAAGACCCTCCACGACCCTCTTTGTGAAAGCAAGGTGGGCAATCCCCCTGCCGAGAGTGTGGACATTACCGAGTTCATCACCCTGCCCAAGATTCCCGATGCAAGCAACATCGAGCCTATCGACAGGAGTGAGTTCTACGGCGACGAGGAATACGACGAGGACGAAATCTCGGACTTTGACGAGATGGACAGCCTAGACAGTGACAATTACAAGTTCTGATCAGGCTTCGTCTGTAGTATCGCATTTGAAAAAACAAGCGATTTATTTTGTGGCATCAACAAATTCAACTATTTTTGTTGCCCTGTAACAACAAACCATTAGTGATCATGAAGAAATTGATTTTTGTGTTCGCAGTTGTGTGCGCGCTTCCGATGTTCACTTCGTGCATCAAAGACAAGCCTGCCGACGATGGTCAGACCGATCAGCTGATTGATGAAACCGATACAGTCGTGACTCAAGAAGTGACCGGTGTAGCTGTTGACGGGGCGATGAACAGTGTGTATCTCCTAGTGGGAAATGACACCCTCGAGTTCTCCTATCCTGATTTGGATAGCGACGATCGCGACTCTTGGGACATCAACGATACCCTCACCGTCAAGTACGTCGAGACGCAGAGCGGCGACAGCGTCATACAAGTCATCAACGAGGCGCTCACCTGATCTGGGATTGGGCAGTTGAAAAGTAGCCCTGACCAGATGCCATGTAGCGACGGTCAGGCAAGTATATATTGCGGTAGTAGCTCAGTTGGTAGAGCATCAGCTTCCCAAGCTGAGGGCCGCGGGTTCGAGTCCCGTTTACCGCTCAAAAGAACATCGGGTTGTGGAAACGCTGCAACCCGATGGTTTGTTTGATGAACGTTAGTGTGCGTTGGTGTTCACAAAATTATTGTAAAAAAAGCATAAAAAGAGTTTTAGTTGCGGAGGGTTTTCATTATCTTTGCCACATCTTATAAAAATAAGGCTAATGATAAAGAAATTTTTCTTGCTGCTGTGTTGCCTGTGTGCTTTAACGGCAACGGCTCAGGTTGTGAAACCAGGCAGCGCGAGGACACTGGTCGATAGTTGCGGCTTTTTCCCGCAGTTAAGTCCCGATGGACTGTGGCTGCTCTATTCTCCCACCGACGCCACCCAACTGATGTTGAAGAATCTGGCGACGGGAAGTGAGACTGTTGTGGCTGCTAAAGATTATCCTGGATTTGACGCCATTTTCGGCGGCGACGGCAAGGTTTACTACGTCACGCAGGCTCGCAAAGGCAATGGCCTCCTCTACCGCACGGGACATTGCTATGATCCTGCAACGGGCAAGAACCAAGTGGTGCTCAAGGCACAACACGGGCGTGTGCAGCCACTGCTTGCTGCTCATGGTGTCGTCGTCAATGGTGAAAAACAGGTCTATCGCAGCAACGCCAAAGTTGGCGCCTATGCCTATACCCGTGGCACAACGCTTTTCCTGGTTGACGAGACAGGTGTGACCCGCTCGATTCAACCCGACCGCACGAGCAACGGCCTGTTGTGGGCTTCGCTCTCGCCCGATGGCACAAGGGTGATGTTCGAGTCGGCGACAAGAGGCGTGCTGATCTGTGATATGAATGGCAGCATCATCCAAGAACTGGGTCCGTTCTTGATGCCTTGCTGGTACAATAACGACTACATCGTTGCCATGAGCAATGCGGGCAATACGCGCCTTAATGGTTCGCGCATCTGGCTGCTGTCGGTTGACGGGCGTGTGTGCGAGCCCATTACGCCCGAGGATGAGCGTGCCGTGCAGCCTATGGTGGCTAGCGGCAAGGTCGTCTACACGATTCAATACAGTGGCGAGGTGAAGCAGTTGGAGTTGAATCTCGCACCGGCGCCCTCGCCAGTGATGGCCTCGGGAAAGGGCAAGACCGACAAGGTGAAGAACCCTGTGAGCAAGAAAGACGTGCCGCGCGTGTTCATCAACCCTGGCCACGGTGGACACGATAGTGACGACCGACACATCCCCACTTGGGTAAGGAGCGCACGCGACACGATTCATTATTATGAGTCCAATTCCAACTTGACAAAGGGCCTCGCACTCGTGGAAATCCTTGAAAACAAGGGCTATGAAACTGCGATTTCCCGCACGACCAACACCACCGAGGATGATTTGGACCTCTTTGAAATCGTGGCACTTGCCGCCAATAGCGGTGCCGATATCTTCTTCTCGATTCACAGCAATGCTACTGGCACCGAGAATCGCGTGAATTTCCCGCTGGGGCTTTACCGCGGTTGGGATGGCAAACCAGCCGTCGAGGGTAGTCTCCAGCTCAGCGAGTCGGTGATGAGAAACCTCTTCCTGAATGATGTCGCTGTGTGGTCACACAAGGAACGCAGCCGTGGCGACTGGTCTTTTTATGACTGGGGCTACCGTGTGGGGCTGGGTGTACTGCGTTACAACAAGTTACCTGGCATGTTGAGCGAAGGTTCCTTCCATGACTATCTGCCCGAGCGTGAGCGCTTGCTTTGTGACAACTACTGCTGGCTGGAAGCGTGGAACCAGTCGATAGGCATCGATGAATACTTCGGTCGTGAGGGTAAATTCAAGAACGGCGTTATTGCAGGTTCGGTGCGTTGGGAGGACACCCAGCGCCGTGACCAGGACCAGCGTCTCTTCGGTGAGGACCGCTTGAAGCCATTGAACGGTGCCCTGTTGCGTCTGTATAACAGCCGTGGTGTACTCTCACGCATCTACACGCTCGACAACCGCGACAACGGTGTGTTCGTGTTCACCAATCTTCCCAAAGACAAGTACAAACTGGAACTGTACTATGACAACGAGGACCTGTACATCACGACCCACGTGAAGACGAAAAAGAATCAGACGACCTATAAGAACTTGAAGATGAGGAAGGACATGAAGCCCAAGAAAAAGAAAAAATGAGCTTGGCCGATTTCCCTGACTGATAATTCAAAACAACTGACGATATAATGATTATGAAAAGATTTTCTGTCTTTATGGTGCTGGCGGCTGTCATGCTGCCTGTTATGGCTCAAGAGGTGGAAGTGACCTCGCTCAAGCGCCTTCTCGAGGGCATTGAGGGGCCTGCCTATTATCCTGTGCTTAATGCCGCGGGCGACAGGCTGTTGTATGCCAGCGACAATGGGGCGTTGAAGCTCTATGATTTCACCGATGATGTGACTTGTGTGGTGACGCGTGACTATGTAGCCGGCAACGATGCCTGTTTTGGCGGTGATGGCAAGGTCTATTACGTCACCCAGGAAATGGATGAAAACCACCTGATATATCGCACGGGCAACAGCTATGATGTGGCAACGGGCCGCAGCACTGCACTCACCCAGCCGCAGCACGGTGCGATGTCTGCTGTTTCAGCAACGCGCGGCGGAGCCCTCAAAGCTCCCGCTGCCAGTTACACCTCAAGTGATGACATCGGCGAAGCAGTTTGGACCGAAGGCAGCCGTGTGCACGTCATTGCTGGTGGTGAGGAACGCGTCTTCTCGCCCGTGGACTCGTGGGCGGGTTATCTGTGGGCCTCGCTCTCACCCGACGGCAAGCGCGTGGCTTTCTTTGCTGCAGGCAAGGGCATTGTGGTCATTGACCTGCGCGGACAGATGCTTTCCCTGTTGGGCAATTACGAGATGCCGTGCTGGTACAACAACGACTATCTGGTGGCCCAGAATGCAAAGGATGACGGACATCAGTTCGCCTCCTCGCAGATCCTCCTGCTCAAGGCCGACGGCACTTGGCGCAGCGAGTTGACCAAGCCAGCCTCGATGTCGATGCAGCCCACTTGTGGTGGCGGCCGCATAGTCTATACGACCATCGACGGCCTGCTCTATGAAATGACAATCAACATTCACGAATAATACCGTTACTACGTCATGAAAAAGATTTTCTTCAAATTTGCGATGATGGCGATCTTGGCGGTTTTTGCCGTGAATATCGCTACCGCCCAGCAGCCCCATGTGTATATCAACCCGGGCCACGGCGGCTATGACAGTGATGACCGCAATATGGTCATCTATCCATTCACTCAGGGAGACTCGGCAGGCTCATGGGAGTCCAAGTCCAACCTGCGTAAGGGCCTCGCCCTGCAGGAAATCCTGCTGAAGAAAGGATACAGAACTTCTATCTCGCGTGTGACCAATACCACGGCCGACGACCTCGCGCTCTCGACCATCGTTGCGCTCTGCAACCAGAGCGGCGCCGATGTCTTCTATTCGGTGCACAGTAACGCCACCGGAACCAGTGCGCGCAGCAACTTCCCGATGGTGTTCTACCGTGGTTACACGGGCTCTCCCCAGGTTGCCAATGCCGATGTGTTGGCGGCCGATTTGGAACCCTACCTGTACGCCAGCCAGAACACCGTTTGGACCAACAACTATCAGATTTGGGGCGACTGGTCGTTCCGTCCCGAGTGGGGCACACAGGGCTATGGCGTGTTGCGCGGCAACCGCGCGGTTGCCAACCTCAGCGAGGGCTCGTTCCATGATTATATCCCCGAGGCCTACCGCCTGCTCAGCTGGTACTATTGCTGGATGGAAGGCTGGAACATCTCGTTGGGTGCCGACAAATATTTCAACAGGCTTAACGATTATAATCTGGGTTGCATCACGGGCAACGTGCGCGATGACCGCATCAAGCGCCTGCAAGAGTGTGCCCAGCCGTTCCTCATCT
>DAIREJ010000150.1:0-5515 GCA_036795635.1 Sodaliphilus sp. | reverse complement strand
ATAGATGGCAACCTCAAAAAATAAGAGCGTCAACCGCATGTCGCCGCGTGAGAAGATGATCAACCTCATGTACATCGTCTTGACGGCCATGCTTGCGCTGAACGTGTCGAGCGACGTGCTCAACGGCTTCAGCCAAGTGGAAGACGGTTTGACGCGATCTAATCGCACTATCACGGCGCGCAACCAGTCACTCTATGGCCAGTTGCAGGCCTTTAACGAGAAGAATCCCGAGAAGGGCAAGGTGTGGCTTGACAAGGCTACCGAGGTGGTGAGTGCGACCGACGGATTATACAACTACATCGACTCGCTCAAGATGGAAATCGTGCGTCATGCCGACGGTGAGGACGCTGATGTGAACAACATCCGCAACCGCGACAACCTGGACGCCGCCAGCGAGGTGATGCTCACCGCTACAGGCGGAAAGGGCAAGTTGCTGAAGGCCCGCATCGACCGTTACCGCCAGTTCGTGACCTCGTTCCTTGAGGATCCCGAGAAGCGCAAAAACCTGGAAACGGCGCTCTCGACAACACCGCCCAAGTTGGCCAATCACGACATCAGCAAACACACGTGGGAAGAGACCATGTTTGAAAATATGCCCTGTATCGCTGCGGTCACCTTGTTGACCAAACTGCAGAACGACGTGCGCTATGCCGAGGGTGAGGTTCTCAACCAGATGTTGACCAACGTGGACTTGGGTGACCTGCGTGTGAACTTGGTCAATGCCTTTGTGGTTCCTGAGTCCCGCATCGTGATGCGCGGCACCAAGTACAGCGCCCAAATCGTGCTCGCCGCCATCGATACCACTCAACGCCCCACGGTCTATGTCAACGGTAGTCGCTTGGCCAACGCCAACGGCGTGTATGAGGTGGGTACCAGCAAGGCTGGCACCTATGACTACTCGGGCTGGATCGAGGTGTTGGGACGTGACGGCAGCCCCACGCGGCGCGAGTTCAAATCCAGTTACACCGTCATCGACCCGCTGGCTACCATCAGCGCCACGATGATGAACATGCTCTATGCCGGTATCAACAACCCCATCAGTATCGCCGTGCCTGGTGTACCTCAGAACAGCATCAGCGCGACGATGACCAACGGTACGCTCACCAAGAGCGGTGACGGATGGATCGCTCATCCCACCAAGGTGGGTGCCGAGTGCGTTATCTCGGTGACTGCCGAGATGGACGGCCAGCGTACCAATGTGGGCAGCACCACCTTCAGGGTGCGCAAACTGCCCGATCCCACGCCTTTCATCAGCTATAAGGACGCCAACGGTCAACCCAATCGTTATAAGGGCGGCAAGCCGTTCTCCAAGGCGTTGCTCATGGCCGCTGGCGGATTGGATGCTGCTATCGATGACGATTTCTTGAACATCGACTACAAAGTCGTGTCGTTTGAGTGCGTCTTTGTGGACGCCATGGGCGATTATCACCCCGAGGTGAGCAACGGCGCCCAGTTCTCGGAGCGTCAGAAGGAGCGCATGCGCCGTCTGCAACATGGCAAGCGTTTCTACATCCGCGGTGTCAAGGCCACGGGTCCCGACGGCATCACTCGCGAGATCTCACCCATCGAGGTCATCATCAACTAAACGAAACAATACATCTTCAACAACGAGAATATGAAAAGTCTTAGATTGATTATAGCACTCCTGTGTATCGGTATCGCTATCGGTGGATATGCCCAAGACACGACGAAGAGAAAGGGAACTACCAAGAATAATAATGATACTGAGGTTGTTGGCAAGAAGGATTCTAAAACGTCGCCAGCACCAGCATCCCAAGGTACGAAGGTTACACACTCTACAGCATCGCCTTCGAGCCGTGGTGGCTCTACAGATCTCGCTTTACCCAAGCCACCCAAGGATGATATCGATCCCAGGGAAGCCGCAAAGGAAGCTGAAAAGGAAGCTGAAAAGCAAGCCGAAAAGGAAGCCATGGGTTCAATGGAGTCCAAAGAATCTAGGGATAACAGGGCTTCGGGTTCAGGCAGTCCTCAGGTGTCAAGGGCAGGCTCGGGTTCGGGCTCTGGTTCAAGCGCGTCTTCGACAGGTGTCTCTAGGCGTGGGGCAAACGCAGGTCGCCAGAAGAAGGATGGCTCGGTGGTCAGTGATCGCCAACAGTCTTTCTATGAGGTCAAAGAGCCTAGTGATGCCGATCTGCAGTGGGTAAAGGTCATCTATCGTGAGGTGAATCTGCTCAAGGACAAGAACACCGCGTTGCTTTATCCCGAGATGCCCAACGAGGATGGTGAAAACCTGTATTTCATCATCATGCGCCTGCTGGCCAAGAACCAGATTTCGGCCTATGACTACCAGGACGAGATATTCACCGATAAGCACAAAATCAATGTGGGTGAGACGTTCGACAACTACGGCATCTACTACACCGAGGCCAAGGGAAGCACCGAGAAGAACCCCATCTATGAGTTCGAGGATGCCGACATCCGTGCCAATCAGGTGCTCAGCTACTATATCATCGAGAAGTGGGAGTTTGACACCCGCAGCAACCAGATGAAGGCCCGTGTCGAATACCTGTGTCCTGTGATCCATCAAGAGGATGACTGGAGCGGCGAGACTGGACGTTATCCCATGTTCTGGGTGAAGCTCAACGACATTCGTCCCTACATGGCGCGTCAATATGTCTTCACCGACGATGACAACAACTTGGCACGCTACAGCATTGATGACTTCTTCAAGCTGAACATGTACACGGGTGATATCATCAAGACCAAGAACCTGCGCAACCTTTCGCTCAAGCAGATGTATCCCGAGGAAAAGGCTTACAAACATGCCCAGGACAGCATTGAACAGCGCCTGCGCAGCTTCAACCAGGACCTGTGGGTTCCTTCGCTCGATGTGCTGCAGGCCCGTGCCGAGGCTGAAGAAAAAGCCCGTGCCGAGGCCGAGGGTGAGATCATCGAAGATGAAGAAGGTGTCGAGAAGGTGGAATCCGATGGCGGCAACGACGAGGAGAAGGAGAAAGTGACGCGTAGCACTAAACGCGGCAGCAAATCTAAGGATACCAAGAAGTCCACTTCGTCCAAGGCCAAGACAAAGAAAACCAAGATCAAGGAGCGCAAGCCCAAGACGAGCACCCAGTCGGTCAATACCGGCGTGCGCTCGGTGCGCAACCGCAGGAAATAAGCCCACTGTGCGCGTTTTAAGTAATAAGGTGTTGCCTGGACCTCAAGGTCTAGGCAACACTTGTGTCGGGCAAAACGTTTTTTCCCAATGGATAATAAAAAAATCGGTTTTTTCTTTGTCCATTGTGGAAAGAATGAGTAACTTTGCGGCGCTAAAAATGGAAAGGGGGGTTGGTTAACCTGCTTTAAGAGATTGATAATCAATACATATCACCCGAATAGACATCACCAGGCCTGTGGCTCGCCGGTGATGCGTCATCCATACAGGGCCACAAAACAGAGAAGAAATTCAAACAATTACAAACAAATAAAACATTAAAACAAAACAAACTCATTATGATTATTGTTCCCGTTAAGGAAGGCGACAACATCGAGCGCGCCCTGAAGAAATTCAAGAGAAAAACCGAGAAGACTGGTGTCATCAAGGAATTACGTACCCGTCAGGCATTCCAGAAGCCCTCAGTCACCAACCGCAAGAAGATGATGAAGGCCGTGTATGTGCAGCAGCTGCGCAACCGTGAGGAGTAATCACGCTCGACACGATATCAAAAAACAGACAGGAGCAGGCAATTTTGCTTGCTCCTGTCACTTTTTTGGCCCAAAATTTGCATTTGACAAAAATAGTTGCTAACTTTAGCACGTCAAAACTGAATGTGTCGCCCCTGTGGCGGCCGCGAGTTTTCAGTCAGACAAGAGTTTGCCTATGAACGCAACAGTCGAACGATTCCTGGAATACCTGCGCCACGAGCGAAATCTGTCATGGAGAACGGTGGATTTGTACCGCCGTGACCTGGACCAGTGGGTATCGTATGCGACTGCGGGTGGACACCCCCTAGACCTTGCTACAGTTACTGCCGGCGACTTGCGCGCCTGGCTCATTGAACGGTCGTCGCACGGCGATTGCCCCAGCACACTGCGCCACAAGGTGCAGGCGCTCAGGGCGCTCTACCGCTACCTGCTGTGTCGTGGCGAGGTGACCGCCAATCCCGCTGCACAAGTTGAACTCGCCAAGATGCCTAAGCCCTTGCCCAAGTTTGTGCGTGAGAAGACCGTGGATGCGGTCCTCGACGCCGACATTGACATGCAGGACTTCACCCAGGTGCGTGACCGTCTCATCGTCATGCTCCTGTATGAAACAGGCATCCGCTTGAGTGAGGTCATCGGCTTGCAGGACAGCGCTGTCGATGTGGCGAAGCGTGAGCTCAAAGTGCGTGGAAAACGTGACAAGGACCGCATCATCCCCTTTGGTGAAGAGTTGGCGCAGTGGGTGGAAGCTTACCGTGTCCTGCGTGCCACCGTGGGTGCCGAGTGCGGCAACCTGCTGGTCACGCTCAAGGGCAAGCCGCTGTATCCCTCGCTGGTTTATCATGTCGTGCATGACTCGTTGGCCCAGGCCGGAGGCAGCGGTAAGCTTAGCCCGCATGTGCTTCGGCACACCTTTGCCAGCGTCCTGCTCAATCATGGTGCCGAGTTGAATAGCGTCAAGGAACTCTTGGGACATGAGAATCTCGCGGCGACCCAGGTTTACACCCACGTGACACTCAGTGAACTACAACACAATTATGAACTAGCCCATCCACGGGCACTAAAAAAAGGAGGTTATTATGGATATTAAGATCAATGCCATCCACTTCGAAGCAACCGAAAAGCTGAATGACTTCATCAACAAGAAAGTCGAGAAATTGGGTAAGTATAACGAGGAGATCTCCAATGCCGAGGTCATCCTCAAAGTAGTGAAGCCCGAGACTGCCATGAACAAGGAGGCGTCAGTGCGCCTGAACGTACCCCGCAGCGAGGACCTGTTTGCCAACAAGGTGGCCGACACCTTTGAGGAGGCCATCGACAACTGCGCCGATGCTTTGAAACGCCAGCTCGAAAAGGGCCGCCGCGACCGTTGACAAAGGCTATCCTGACATACTAAAGAAATAAGCGACCCCCTGCCCGCATCCCGACGCGCGGCAGGGGGTGTCGCGTGAAAGCCTGATGGGCTTGGCACGGTTGAAACCGTCTTGTGATAGGTGCGGCTATTATATATTATAATGTATGAAGAGAGAGGGAGTGAAAAACGATATGGCGCTGTTTGTTAGTTTTAGTTTGTTGATTTTCAATAATTTGCGTATGTATCTCGGGAATGGTTGAAAAGTTTTTTGAAAAAAAAGTGGAAAAAAGTTTGTCAGTTCAGAAAAAGGCCGTAATTTTGCACCCGCTAACGAGATCGCCCCGTATCTCAGAAGCACAACGATAGATGCCTCTTTAGCTCAGTTGGCCAGAGCACGTGATTTGTAATCTCGGGGTCGTTGGTTCGAATCCGACAAGAGGCTCAAGAACATAACACAATGGGTAGATTCCAGAGTGGCCAAATGGGGCAGACTGTAAA
>DAIREJ010000149.1:3916-5550 GCA_036795635.1 Sodaliphilus sp. | reverse complement strand
GAGGATTTTGGGATATTTGTTGGCGAGCTCAACGATTTTCTTGGTATTGTAACCGTTGGTGCTCAGCTCCAGCAGACTTGATTTTGGATAAAGGATTTCAAAAATCTTATCGATATCAGGACGCAACGTGGGTTCACCACCCGTGATATTGATGCGCAATCCCGCGGGCAGTTTCTCATAGTAGGAGGCGTCTATTTCTTCGCTCGGGTTGGTCTGGAATTTCCAGATGTTGCACATGTTGCACTGCGCATTGCATCGGAAAGTAGTGATCAGACTACCCTGAATCACATTTTTCATTGCTATCGTCGATAAGCGTTATTACACCTATTAAACTAATGGGTATAGTAAATTATTGTGCAAAGGTAATAAAAAAAGTGAAAAGAGCGTCTCAAAAACGATAAACCTCGTTCATCAACCGGTAGATGTGCGTGTCGGGGGAGAAACGCTGTAGGGCTTCGCTGGAAATCTTGCCGTGGTTCCACTGCCTTGCTAAGGACATGGTGATGGCTGTAGAGAGAGATTCCTTGTCAAATGGTTGGAAGATGATGCCGTTCTCGCCGTTGATGAGTTCGGGGATGCCTCCGATGTCGGACCCTGCCACAGGGGTGCCTGCACAAAGTGACTCGACTACGCTCAGCGGATTGTTCTCATAACATTGCGAGGGGGTGACGCTCAAGCGCGCTCCTGCCAGCAGGCGTGCCACATCGGGAGCATCGAGCATGCCCATGAACTCTATGTTCTTGCAGCCCGCATATTTCAGGCGCATGGCGGGCTCCAGCGTGCCCGTTCCAGCAACTTTCAGTGTGTAGGGGAGACGGCTGGCGACTTCGAGCAGGTCCTCGATGCCTTTCTCGGCCGACAAGCGTCCCACATAGCAGTAATAGTCCCCGCGGTTGGCGTTGGGATCAATGGCCTGGTACTGCCGCAGTTTCACGGGGTCGAGGAAGTTGTTGAGCACGCTGAATTTGACGGGGGCAAAGCCACCAGACTTCATCTTGTCGGCGATGAACCGGCTGGGGCAGATGAAGAGGTCGGTGTTTTTCTCCAACGTGCGGCGATTCCACTTGACGGCTTCAAGCCAGGCTACCACGCTGGCGGGCAGGGAACCTTTCATGCAGCGGTGCGTGAGTGCATTGGCCTTGGCGCCGTCGAAACATTTCTCACAGGGTTCTCCTGCCAGCAGGCAGTCATAGCGGGGGCACAGCAACTTGTAGTCATGCAGGGTCCATACCACCCTGATGCCGCGCTTGTGAGCCAATTCTCCCACAACGGGTGAGAGGTAACTGTGGATGTTGTGCAGATGGACCACATCGGGCTGGAAATCGTCAAGCACCGCCTCAAAGCGGTCTCGCACATCGCCCTTGCCCAATGTGCGCCGCATGGCTTTCCACTTGTTGCCTAGACTGCCGCTGAAATCGACGCGGCTGGCAAACTGCTGCTCGTAATGGGCCGTCAGATTTTGGGGGTACTCCATGGCAAATACTTGGGCATCCACGCCGTGTTCACGGAGCAAAGCCTCGGTGTTGAGGACGACGACGCAGTCGCCGCCGCGGGGATAATAAAACTTATTGACCAGGAGAACCCGCATTTATTGAGTTAGAAGTTAGGAGTTAATAGTAAAGCCTAAAAATCAC
>DAIREJ010000149.1:0-3869 GCA_036795635.1 Sodaliphilus sp. | reverse complement strand
GATGTCGCCATCCTGCATGATGTAGTCTTTACCCTCGGTGTGCATCTTGCCTGCCTCTTTGACAGCTGCCTCGCTGCCATAGTGGATATAGTCGTCGTACTTGATGATTTCGGCACGGATGAAGCCACGCTCAAAGTCACTGTGGATTACTCCAGCACACTGTGGAGCCTTACTGCCGCGGCGGAAGGTCCAAGCCCTTACTTCTTTGGGGCCGGCTGTGAGGAAAGTTTCAAGGTTCAGCAAGGCATAGGCAGCCTTAATGATGCGGTTCACACCGCTCTCCTCAAGTCCGATTTCGGCAAGGAACATCTGGCGCTCCTCGTAGTCCTCGAGTTCGGCAATCTCGCTCTCGGTCTGTGCGGCCACCACCAGGATCTGTGCGTCCTCGTCCTTGACGGCCTCGCGCACGGCGTCAACATAGGCATTGCCGCTCACGGCACTCTTGTCATCGACGTTGCAGACATAGAGGACAGGCTTGTTGGTGAGCAGGAAGAGCTCGTGGGCGATTTTTTCCTCATCCTTGTTGATGAGTTCAACGGTGCGGGCGCTGCGACCTTGTTCAAGCGCTTCCTTATAGCGCTTCAACACCTCGTATTGCGCTTTAGCCTCGCGATCTCCACCAGTCTGTGCCTGTTTCTGCACCTTGTTGATACGGCTCTCGATGGTCTCCAAGTCTCGCATCTGCAACTCCAGGTCGATGACCTCCTTGTCGCGCACGGGGTCCACGGAGCCGTCAACATGAGTCACATTGTCATCGTCAAAGCAGCGCAACACGTGGATGATGGCATCGGTCTCGCGAATGTTGCCCAAGAACTTGTTGCCCAAGCCCTCGCCACGGCTCGCACCCTTGACCAAGCCGGCGATATCAACGATCTCGACAGTGGTAGGCACAATGCGTGCAGGGTTTACCAGTTTGGCGAGTTCGTTCAGTCGCTCATCGGGCACCGTGATGACGCCCACGTTGGGCTCAATGGTGCAGAAGGGGAAGTTGGCCGATTGCGCCTTGGCGTTCGACAAGCAGTTGAACAAGGTGGATTTGCCCACGTTGGGCAGTCCCACGATACCACATTGTAATGACATAGTCTATTTCGTTTTTTTATATTTCAGCCTGCAAAGGTAGTTATTTCCATTTAGACCACCAAATATTATTACAATGTGTCTGAACAGGGGCTTGGAGAAACACTTTTTTGCAATTTGAGCAATAAGGAGTGGAAAAATGCGTTATAATGGTTAAATGGACCTGACTAAGCTGAGACATATCGCAGTGTGGGTACTGTTGTTGGTTCTGGGATGCGGTGTAGCGCATGCTCAGGATAATGACATGATCCTGAACCGTCCCTATGCCGATGCCAAGCGCATACACCTTGGCTTCTCGGTGGGAATGAATTTCCAGAATCTTGCCATTACCAACAACGGCCATGTCACCGATGACGGTGAGGAGTGGTACGCCGATGTGCCTGCTCACTCGCCTGGCTTCAGTGTGAATGTGCTGGCCGATTACCGCATTGCCGAGCATTTTAACCTGAGGGTGTCTCCAGGCCTGTATTTCGGCAATAAGGTCGTGCGTTTCTTGAACCACCGCGGTGACCCTGAGTTGCCCGATCAGACCCACTACAAACAGAGTCAGAACGTCAAATCAACCTATGTCGTGGTGCCGTTGGACCTGAAGATGAGCGCAAAGCGTTATCACAACATGCGCCCCTATTTCACGACCGGCGTGATGTATGCGGGTGATTTGGCGAAGGACCGCAGCGAGCAGTACAAACTCAAGAACAGTGACGTGATGTTCACGGTGGGTATGGGCTGTGATTTTTATATGCCGTTCTTCAAGTTGTGTCCAGAGGTGAAGTTCTGCTTCGGTCTGAAGAACCTGCTGGACCGTAACCGCCCTGACCTGACGGATGATGAAGCTGATGTCTATCGTTTCACCGAAAGCGTGAACAAGATCACGAGCAACATGGTTGTGGTAACCTTCTTTTTCGAGTAATGACAATAGTCCTGCATGAAATAAAACGACTGCTGGTCCTCGCGACGATAACCGTTGCGGTGGCTGTGGGCGCATGGGCACAGACTGACGCTGCCTTTTCCCACTTCTGGGTGGGTCCAGGCTACTACAACCCGGCTGCAGCCGGTGAGCACAGTGCGATCCACATTAACTTGGGCAGCCGCATGCAGTGGGTAGACTTCAGGCACGCCCCCATGAATTTCTTCATCACCGTGGATATGCCCTATAAACTGATGGAGCAACGCTTCGGCGTTGGCGTGAAGGCAGAGTATGAGCGCATCGGTCTGTTTTCCAACACGCGCATCGGTGCCCAGATTGCCTGGAAACGCCGTTTCGGCAAGAACACGCTGAGCGTAGGCATCCAGCCGGGCATCTTCTCCCAGACCTTCCTTGGCCATGAGCGCATCTTGCCCGATGATGGAGAAATCAAGAGCAATGACGAGGCGATTCCCAATATTGATGTGTCGGGTACTGCGTTTGATGCCAATGTGGGTGTATTCTTTTCCAATCCCCGTTATTGGGCAGGTATCGCAGTGACCCACATCACGGCACCCGAGATCGAGTTGAAGCAGTCGCGCGAGTCTTTGGATATCTACGCGTTTGATGTAAACCGAGGCTATTATTTTATGGGTGGCGGCAATATTCCGATTAATAACACGTTATTTGAAATACAGCCCTCGGGCATGTTCGCCATGTACCAGAAGGCGTGGACCGCCCAGATTGCCACCATGTTGCGCTACAACCGTATGCTCAATGTGGGTGTGGGTTATCGCTGGAAGGATGCCGTCACGGCATTCATCGGCGTGAATCTTAAGGATGCCTACATCGGCTATGCCTATGACTATCCGGTGTCGGCCATCAGCAAGGCGACTTTTGGCAGCCATGAGGTGTTTGTCACCTACAAAGTCAAACTCGATGACCGCGAGAAGAACAAGAACAAACAAAAAAGCGTACGCTTAATGTAAGAATATGAAGAAACTAGTTTTGATACTTTTGGTCGCCGTGGCGACCGTGTCATGCGGCTCAATCCGCAAGGGCGGTACTGGCGGCGGTGAAGTGACTGGTGTCGGCGCCATGACGTTTAACGAGACAACCCCCTATGGCATGGTGCTCGTTGACGTGGGTTCCATGCGTGAGGGTCCCAACGAGCGCGACTCGGTGTGGGGTATTGACTCAACGGCACACGGCATTTCGGTGGACGCCTTCTGGATGGACGAGATGGAAGTAAGCAACTCCAAGTACAAACAGTTCGTTTACTGGGTGCGTGACTCGATTATCCGTGAGCGCCTTGCAGACCCCAACTACGGCGGCAATGAGGAGTTCAAGATCGAGGAGGACAAAGAAGGTAACCCTGTGACGCCTCACCTGGATTGGAGCAAGAGCATCCCCTGGAAGAACCCCAGTGAGGATGAGGAGCGCGCCATCAACAGCGTTTACCGCATCAATCCCATCACTGGCGTGAAGGAACTTGACGCTTCCCAGATGAACTATCGCTATGATGTCTATAACCTGACCGAGGCAGCCATGCGCAAACATCGCTTCGATCCTGAGCGCCGTGATTACAACACCGACCATGAGGTGGATTACACAGTGCCCACCATCAGTAAGGATACCGCATTCATTGATGACGACGGACGCATCATCCGCCAAACCATCACGCGCCCCATGCAGAGCGACTTTGACTTCCTCAACACCTACATCGTCAATATCTACCCCGACACCACCTGTTGGGTCAACGACTTTGAGAACGCCTATCAGGAGCCCTATGTGCGCATGTATTTTGCTAACGGCAACTACAACAACTATCCTGTTGTGGGTGTGAGCTGGGAGCAGGCCAACGCCTTCTGCCACTGGCGCACCGAGT
>DAIREJ010000148.1:214-5574 GCA_036795635.1 Sodaliphilus sp. | reverse complement strand
GGATTGGACCCGCGAGGCTGGCGCTCTCGAGAGTTACGGACACGACATCGAGTGCTCGTGGCTCATGCACGAGGCGGCACTGGTGCTGGGCGACCAGGCCGTGCTTGACAAAGTGGAACCCATCGTGAAACTCGTGGCAAAAGCCAGCGAAAAAGGCTTGAATGCCGACGGGTCGATGGTACACGAGGCCAATCTTGACACCGGCTATGTCGATGACGACCGCCACTGGTGGGTACAGGCCGAGACTGTGGTAGGATTTATTAACCTGTATCAGCACTTCGGCGACGAGAGCGCGCTGCAAAAGGCGCTGCACTGCTGGCAATACATCAAGGACAACCTCATCGACCGCGAGGGCGGCGAGTGGTTCTGGAGTCGCGATGCCCAGGGCAACATCAACCGCCGCGACGACAAGGCGGGCTTCTGGAAATGCCCTTATCACAACTCGCGCATGTGTCTTGAAATCATGGAACGCAATTTCGAACAATAATTATAAGATATGGATAACAAAAGATACGGTCACTTTGACGACCAACACCGCGAGTATGTCATTACCGACCCGCAGACGCCGTGGCCTTGGATCAACTACCTGGGCAACGAGGATTTCTTCTCACTGATTTCCAACACGGCCGGCGGCTATTCCTTCTACAAGGATGCCAAGTTCCGCCGCTTGACGCGCTACCGCTACAACGGCGTGCCTATGGACAACGGCGGCCGCTACTTCTACATCAACGATGGCGGCACCGTGTGGAATCCGGGATGGAAGCCCTGCAAGACGCCGCTCGACAGCTATGAGTGTCGTCATGGCATGAACTACACCCGCATCACGGGCAGCAAGAACGGTGTCGAGGCATCGGTGCTATTCTTTGTGCCCCTGCACACATGGGCCGAGGTGCAGAAGCTCACGCTCACCAACAACAGCAATGAGGTGAAGCGCCTCAAGTTGTTCTCCTTTGCCGAGTGGTGCCTGTGGAATGCAGCGACCGACATGGAGAACTTCCAGCGCAACTTCTCGACCGGTGAGGTCGAAATCGAGGGCTCGGTTATCTACCACAAGACCGAATACCGCGAGCGCCGCAATCACTACGCATTCTACGGTGTGAACGTCCCTATCCAGGGCTTTGACACCGACCGAGAAACGTTCGTCGGCCTCTATAATGAGTTTGCCAATCCTGATGCCGTCATCGAAGGCCGTCCGCGCAACAGCCATGCCCACGGTTGGAGCCCCATCGCTTCGCACTACATCGAGGTGGAGCTGCAGCCCGGTGAAAGCCGTGACTATATCTTCCTGTTGGGCTATGTCGAGAACAAGCAAGAAGAGAAATTCATCGCTCCGCAGGTCATCAACAAGACGCAGGCCTTGGCTATGATGGCACGCTTCGACACCAGCGAGAAGGTGGATGCCGCCTTTGCCGAACTGTGCAACTATTGGGACAACCTGCTCAACATCTACACGGCACGCACCGGGAACGATAAACTCGACCGCATGGTCAATATCTGGAACCAATATCAGTGCATGGTCACCTTCTGCATGTCACGCTCGGCCTCTTTCTTCGAGAGCGGCATCGGACGCGGCATGGGATTCCGCGACAGCAACCAGGACCTCGTGGGCTTTGTACACCTCATCCCCGAGCGTGCCCGTGAGCGCATCATCGACATCGCCTCGACGCAGTTCCCCGACGGCGGCTGCTATCATCAGTATCAGCCATTGACCAAGCGCGGCAACAACGACATCGGCGGCGGCTTCAATGATGACCCCTGCTGGCTCATCTTCGGCACCGTGGCCTATATCAAAGAAACGGGTGACTTCTCGATTCTCGACGAAATGGTTCCGTTTGACAACCAACCGGGCACCGAGGTCACGCTGTTTGAGCACCTGCAAGTGTCATTCAACCACGTGGTCAATAACCTGGGGCCGCACAGTCTGCCCCTCATCGGCCGCGCCGACTGGAACGACTGCCTGAACCTGAACTGCTTCTCCTGGGACCCCAACGAGAGTTTCCAGACCACCGAGAACAAGACCGAGGGCTCACAAGCCGAGTCGGTGATGATTGCCGGCCTGTTTGTCGTGACAGGCAAAGACTACGTCGAACTCTGCAAGATTCTGCCTGACCACATCAAGACAATGCAAAATCTCAAAGATATCGATTTCGCCGCCGAGGCCGACCGTGCCCAGCAGCATGTCGACGAGATGGTCAATGCCGTCAAGGCCCATGGCTGGGACGGTGAATGGTATCTGCGTGCCTATGACTTCTATGGCAACAAAATCGGCAGCGACGAGTGCGAGGAAGGCAAAATCTTCATCGAGTCACAGGGCTGGTGCACCATGGCGGGCATCGGTCTGGAAGAAGGACTCGTGGAGCGTTCGCTCGACTCGGTAAAAGAACGCCTGGAATGCGAACACGGCATCGTGCTCAACAATCCAGCCTTCACCACCTATCATGTCGAGATGGGTGAAATCAGCTCCTATCCCGAAGGCTACAAGGAGAATGCGGGCATCTTCTGCCACAACAATCCTTGGGTCATCATCGGCGAGACGGTGGCTGCCCGCGGCGATGACGCTTGGAGCCACTACAAGAAGATTCTGCCCAGCTACGTCGAGGAGGACCGCCAGACGCTGCACAAGGTCGAGCCCTATGTCAACTGCCAAATGGTGGCAGGCAAGGACGCCTATCGTCCCGGTGAGGGCAAGAACTCATGGCTCACGGGCACCGCAGCGTGGATGTGGTACACCGTGTCGGAATTCATTCTTGGCATCAAGCCGCACTATGATGGTCTGCTCATCGACCCGTGTCTGCCCAAGACAGCGCACAACTACACGGTGACCAGGCGCTTCCGCGGTGCGGAATATGAAATCCATGTGAGCAACCCCAAGGGCGTGAGCAAGGGCGTTGCCAAGATAACTGTTGATGGAATGCTGGTTGAGGGCGCTGTCGTGCCAGCACAATCCGGCAAGCACATTGTCGAGGTCATCATGGGATAATAATAGTTGAACAACATTAACCAAAAATATCAAAACGATGAAAAGATTCTCTCTTATCCTTGCAGCGATGATGTTCCTGGGCTCAGGCACTATGAGTGCTTGGCAGGGTGACGTTGCTGTGCAAACGCCCAACACCCAGTTGGTGCTGCACGCCTATGAGGGCGGCGACCTGCGCATGGGCTACTACGGCAACAAGAGCGCCACACTGCAGCAACTGCGTGACGGTGGTGCCGACCTTAACTTCTCGGCATTGCCCGCATTCGGCACCGTGGACGCCATCCAACTGCCTGCTATTCAGGTGCAGCATGCCGACGGCGACCTGAACCTTGAGCTCAAGGTCACGAACTACGAAACGAGCAGCGACGACCGCTCGCAGCTTCACATTTTCACGATGACCGACAAACTGCTGCCCGTCACAGTGAAAGTGTTCTATAAAGCCTACAAAAACGTGGACGTGATTGAGACTTGGACTGAAATCTCTCACAAGGAGAAACGTGCTATCACGCTCAAGCGCTTCGATTCTGGCCACTTGACACTGCGCCAAGGCGACGTGTGGATCAGCCACCTGCACGGCAACTGGGCAGCCGAGACCGAACCCACGACCGAACCGCTTACCCAAGGCCTGAAGACCATCCGCAATACCGACGGCGCCCGCAACTCGCACATGGACGCTCCCGAGCTGATGATTTCGCTCGACGGTGAACCGCAGGAGGCCACGGGTCGCGTCATTGCTGCCATCCTGTGCTGGAGCGGCAACTACGAACTCCGCATCAACACTACAGGCCATCGTCAGCACCAGTTCTACGCCGGTATCGACCCCATGTCGTCAGAATATGTACTCGAGCCCAACGAACTCTTTGAAACTCCGCATCTGGCTCTTGCCTACTCCGAGGACGGTCTGGGAGGTGCCAGCCGCACCATCCATCGCTGGGCACGCACCGAGGGCATGTTCCACCGTGGCATGAAGACGGGCGACATCCTGCTCAACTCGTGGGAAGGCGTCGTGTTTGACATCAAGGAGGAAACCATGATCAACATGATGGACGACATCGCCAAGTTTGGCGGCGAACTGTTCGTGATGGACGATGGTTGGTTTGGCGACAAGTATCCCCGCAACAACGACTCTTCGTCGTTGGGCGACTGGGTGGTTGACAAGCGCAAACTGCCCGGCGGCATCAGCACGCTCACCCAGGCGGCCCGTCAGCGTGGCATCAAGTTCGGCATCTGGATTGAGCCCGAGATGTGCAACACCGTGAGTGAACTCTACGAGAAACACCCCGACTGGATGCTCCAGACCAAGGGTCGCGAACTCAAACAAGGCCGTGGCGGCACACAGGTTGTGCTCGACCTTACCAACCCCAAGGTGCAGGACTTCATCTTCGGCATCGTCGACAACCTGATGACGCAGAATCCTGACATCGCTTATATCAAGTGGGATGCCAATGCCTCAATTCAGAACTACGGCTCGCTATACTTGCCCAAGGACAAGCAGAACAATATCTCCATCCTGTGGCACCGCGGACTCATCAACGTGCTCAAGCGCATCCGCGCCAAGTATCCCGACCTGGTCATTCAAGACTGTGCCTCGGGTGGTGGCCGTGCCAACTATGGCCTGCTGCCCTACTTCGACGAGTTCTGGGTGAGCGACAACAACGATGCCCTGCAGCGCGTTTATATCCAGTATGGTACCTCCTACTTCTTCCCTGCCAACGCCATGGCACAGCACATCGGCGGCTCTCCTTATTGGAACACGGGCGGCCGTGTCATCCCCATCAAGTTCCGCTGCGACGTGGCCATGAGCGGACGTCTGGGCATGGAGCTGCAACCGCGACACATGAGCCAGGAGGAACACGACCAGTGCACACAGGCGTTTGCCGACTACAAGTTGCTGCGCCCCGTCGTGCAGACCGGCAACCTCTATCGTCTGATTTCGCCGTACAACCGCAAGGGCGTCTCGTCCATCATGTTCAGCAACGATGCTATGGACCATGCCGTGTGGTTCGTCTACAAGGTTGACAACTACGTTGACCAGCCACTGCCGCGCATCCAGCTTGCAGGTCTTGATCCCGAACGCAGTTACACCATCACCGAGCGCAACATCAAGGTGGGCCAAAAGCCATGCGAACTCAACGGCAAGACCTTCACCGGCCGCTTCCTGATGGACATCGGTCTTGAAGTGCCCCTGGCCAGCGACTACGCCAGCCGCATCTTCGAGCTCCGATAAAAAGATAGCTACCTGCCAGCCTCCCCCTGCGGGGCTAATACGAATTACACGAATTTATCTAATTGAATGCGAATTATTATTTTTTTCGTGTATTCGTCTAATTAGCGAAATTGGCTTCGCCGAGCTAAAGGTTCGCATTAAAATACTTTCAGGGCT
>DAIREJ010000148.1:0-204 GCA_036795635.1 Sodaliphilus sp. | reverse complement strand
AAAACTAAAATAATCACCTAAACAAGACAATAAAAAAATGAAAATGATGAAACCAAGACTGTTGCTCATCGCCCTGCTGTTTGTCCTTTGCGCATCACAGGCAGGAGCCCGTGCACCCAAAGTTGAGAAAACCCCGGCGCAAAAGTTGATTGAGCGCCTCACCAAGCTGCAAAAACGCGGCATCATGTACGGCCATCAGGACGA
>DAIREJ010000147.1:3058-5582 GCA_036795635.1 Sodaliphilus sp. | reverse complement strand
CGACCCTCGACGCCATCTGCCGCGTCCTCGACTGCACCCCAGGCGACATCCTCGAATACCGCCCGGACAGGGAGTAACCAACAGAGGTTACTGTTTTTCGAAGGATCTTGATAATTAAAATGCCCGTCACAATGAGTGGCGGGCATTCTTTGTTTATGCTTTTTTGTTGAGCTATTTGGCGTAGCGGGTGTTGAGTTTTTTGCCGTTTTTGCTCCAGGTGTAGATCCAGTCACCCTTGCGGCTGGTGAAGTTGTCGCCAGTGGCAGCCAGGATTTCGCCCACGTTGCTGGCCCAGAAGGTGTGGAGTTTCTTGCCCTTGGCATCGCAGGTGTAGTACCATCCGCTTTTCTTGAGAATGTAGAAGTTCTCGCTGTAAGCCACCACTTCGCCCTGGCTGGCGCTGATGGTGTGCACCTTCTTGCCGTTTTCGTCATAGACATAGTGCCATGAGCTCTTGGTCTCGATGAAACTGATTTTTTGGGCTTGCAGCCCGGCGGTGAATGCCATGAGCATGATGAGTGTGGAGAGTATTCGTTTCATAGTGTATCGTTTTATTTGAGTAATTGCATGAGTTGTTTCTCGGTGGCACGAGGAAGGATGCCCTTGAGGTGCGTCATGATGCGCTCGAAGGATTCTTGGGGTGTGCTGTCGCAGTGGCAGGCTTCCTTGCCTAGCAGTTGCTCGGGCGTGGTGAGCAGGGCCCATCCCCAGCCGTACTCGTGGTTGTGCTTGTCGCGGGGATAGACGAAGTCTTGGGTGACGATGCGGGTGGCCATCTGCAGGCGTGTGACATAGCTGTCGAAGCGGCTGCGCATCTTGGTGCCGGTGAAGCCGCACAGTCGGCGCAAGTCGCGCGTGATGAGGCTGCCGTGCTCGCGCAGGGTGAGCAGGATGGCCTCCTCGATGGAGCCGGGAGCAGGGGCAGGGTAGGCTTGACGGCGGTAGTTCATGAAGTCGGGCCACCAGTCCATGCTGATGTAACCCGCCTTCTTGTTGAAGAACTTGCCATACACACAGCTGCCCTCGGTCACGATGGGGCCTTTCCATTTCCACATGGGCCAGTCCCAGCCACCGTCGCTGTAAACAACATAGCGGCAATCGTCGTCCACTGCTTCCTCGGCCGAGAAGCCGCTGATGCCGCTGTAGAGCAAGGGCAGGAACCCGACCTCTTGGATCAGGTCCACCAGCTGGGTCGCGTTATGTACTGTTCCTCGTTTCATCTGAACTGCGGCAGATCGTGTGGTTATTTCTCGTACATCTCGAGGGGTTGCCCGTCGGGGTCATCAAAGAAGACGAAGCGTTTGCCGGTTGTGGTATCGATCCTGATGTCCTCGTGGGCAACGCCCATGCGGTCCAATTCTGCAACTTGGGCCACGATGTCGTCAACCTCGAAAGCCAGATGACGCAATCCCGCGGCTTCGGGGTAAGACGGGCGTTGCGGTGGCGATGGGAAGGAAAACAGCTCGATGACATAGTCGCCGTTCAGGGACAGCTTGGTCAGATAGGACTGCTGCTCCTCGCGCCAATGTTCGGCCATGACCTGACAGCCGATCACGCGCGTGTAGAAGTCGAGGCTCCGCTGGTAATCGGAGCAAATCAGGGCAATGTGGTGTACTTTGTTGAGGTGTAGCATCGTTCAATTGGTTTTAATCAATCACAAAGGTACAAAAAAATCACGACATCACAGTGTTTATTCCCCGAGGATTTGGTCAAGCAGGGGATAGATTTCATCCTCGCGCTCGTAGGGGTGAATGTGGAAGTAGGGGTCACCGGTGAGCATGGCCGACAGTTGCGTCTTGGTCCGGTCGTAGAAGATGTGGCAGGGGATGTCATGGCTCTCGGCATAAGCGAGTTCATAGCCCACTCCCAGCGAGGGACAGGTACATTCGCCGATGAGCACGTCGCTCTCGCGCAGCCATGCCGTGTCCTGGTCATAGATGCGCGCGTCGCGGTCGCGGCCCTGCTCGGTCAGGCTCAGATTGCTCTTGCCCACATGCTCGGTGAGCACCAGATGGTTGCGCTGCATGTATTCAATCATGCGACGATACAGGTCGGCATCCACGCGTCCGCCACGAATTGACCCCGCAAAATAAATCTTCTTTGCCATATCAATGTCTGTTTCAGCCCAGGAAAATAGGGATGGTTTTGATGTATTTATGATTAATTGTGTAGTATGATGCCATCCCATTCCAACTATTTGACAGGATAGGCCAACGCGCTCCTCTACATTGCCCAAATCAACAGGCCGGCGCAGATAATGACACCGGTGACGAGTAGATCGATGAGGCAGTATCCCATGATATCCTTCGCGTCAAGGCGAGCTATAGCCAAGGCCGGAAGCGCCCAAAATGGTTGTATGAGATTGGTCCATGCGTCGCCCCATGCAATGGCCATGCCCGTCAAGCCGGGGTCCACACCTAGGTTGGCGCCGGCGGTGAACATGATAGGTGCTTGCACAGCCCAATGGCCGCCGCCACTTGGCACAAACATGTTGAGCACAGCGGCGCAAAGGAAGGTGAGCAAC
>DAIREJ010000147.1:0-3048 GCA_036795635.1 Sodaliphilus sp. | reverse complement strand
ATAGGTGACGGGATTGCTGATTCGGATGCAAGCATCGGCCATGGCGCCTCCAAGGCTGATGCCGCTGACGCCGACGCCCGTAATGATGCCCATGATGCCGGCATACAAGGGAAACTGCAAGATGATGCCGGCAGCACCGGTGGACGCTTTTCCGAAGGCACGCACATAGTCGATGGGCGTGTGATGCAGCATGAGTCCCAGTGCGAGGAATATCATGATTACCCCGCCAAGGTCTAAACCGGCACCGCGCACGAAGAGATGAATCACCAGATAGGCCACGAGCATCAGCGCCACGAGCCACGAGAGTATTTTGCTTTGCTCAAGCCGCTGTGCAGGGGTTTTGCCCGAGGAAGAAACGACGGTCGCGATAGGTTCATCGTCCTTCAGGAGTGCGGGGTCGATGGTGAGGATGTCTTGTTTGGGATGCATCAAGGTGTTAGCGACAGTGATGCCGATAATCACAAACAGCACAGTTATCAGATTGTGCCAGACGAAAATGGTTTGCCCCAATGGCACAGGGTCGGTCAGCGCACCATTGGTAGCCATTGCGAGTGCCTCGCCAGGTGTGGCCATGGTGAGGGGGATGGAGCCGGAGGTGCCGGCATGCCACACTACGAAACCGCTGTAAGCCGATGCGATGAGAAGCCGGTAATCGACATCCGATCGCTGACGTGCTATTGCCTTAGCGAAGATGACACCCACGATAAGGCCAAAGCCCCAGTTGAGCCAGCAGGCTAATGCCGACACGACAGTCACAAGAGCTATTGCAGCGGGGGCACTCTTGGGCAGGCGAGCCATTGCATCGATACCCCGTTTGACAACCGGTGCTGCAGCCAGGGTAGAGCCACATACAAGAACCAGAGCCATCTGCATGGCAAACGCCAACAAATTCCAGACGCCGCCACCCCAGTGCTCAATCACCTCGAGGGGGGTCTGGTGACACAATGGCATTGCCACCAACGCTGCCACGAAGGTGAGCAGTATAGCAAAAATAAACGGTTCAGGCAACCAACGTTGCACTAATCGCACGCAGAATTTAATCATATTTTTTAATCAAGTTGTCTTTTTAGGTTAATGCCGCAAAAGTAACACTTATTTCCCGAATCATATCCAGTTCAACTATGGTTTTCCCTAAAAAAGGATGTCTTTTAGTAAAGAAGGCTACAGGCGGATGAGGGCGACGCCAGCAAGCATGAGCAGGATGCCGAGGATCTGTGGCCAGGTGATGGGTTTGCGCGGGGCGCCGAGCCAACCATAGTGTTCCATCAGCATGCTGAGGGCGAGTTGGCTCACGAGCAGTGCCATGAGGAACACGCCGACTCCGACATGTGCCACAAGCCACGCGTTGCCTAAAACGATGATAGCGCCGCACAGACCACCTGTCCACATCCACCACGGGTAGTCACGGCTGAAAGCCTTGCCTACCAGTTGCGTCTTGCCCATACCGGTGCAGAACAACAATAGTGCCATCGTGGCGACAAAGAATGCTACTGTGGTAGCCTGGATGGGATTACCTACAATGGCGGACAGTTGGGCATAGGCGCCGGTGATGCTGGCTGACAGGCAACCTGAAACGATAGCCATCAGTTGCCAGAATGCTTGCCGCGAACTAGAGCCAGTATTGGTGGCCTGTTGAGTTTTTAGTTTGGGCATGACGACCACGAGGGTGACACCGATGATGAGCAACAATGCTCCGATGATTCGATTGGTGCCCAAGGGGATGACTTTGGCACCAAACCACCCGAAATGGTCAATCAGCAAACTGAAAATCAGTTGGCTGAACATTGGGATAATTAAGGCTTGCAACTGCCCGATTTCCTTGAAGAGATGGATGGCGATAGTGATGGTCACCACGGCAACGATGCCGACGAACCAGCTCCACCAGGGTGCCTCGGCGAGCATCGCATTGGTCGGCAATATGGGAATTCCTGCCAACAGCGACACTAAAAGCAGCGCTAATGTGGATACCGAGAAGGAAACTAATGTCGAGACATAGGCCGGACCTACGGCTCCGCGTAGGCGTGAGTTAGCCGCTGTTTGGAGAGGCATCAGCAGACCTATCGCCAATGTAATCAATAAATAAAACATGGTTTATTCTTTGTATCTCATTTGAACTGTCAAGAATTCCTTACAAGTTCGACTGAATTTCTTCCAGGGCGCCGGTTACCGAGTCGATGATAAAGCCGCGCACGGTGATGTCACGGGGCATCAACGGGTGTGTCTTGATGGTGGCAACGGTTTTGCGCACCGATTCGGGTGTGTCCTTGAACCCTTCGAGCCAATGGTTAAGGTCGATGCCGCAATGGCGGATGGTGTCGAGTGTTTTGTCGGTCACACCGCGCTTGATCATCTCTTCGTGGAAATGGCCGTAATTCATGTGGCAGGCACCACAGTTGGAGTGCGCCACCACCATGATTTCCTCCACGCCCAGTTCATAGATGGCGACAACAAGGCTGCGCATCGCCGAATCGAACGGCGAAATCACCAAGCCACCGGCATTCTTGATGATTTTGGCATCACCGTTTTTCAGTCCCAGGGCAGCGGGCAGCAGTTCGGTCAACCGCGTGTCCATGCAGGAAAGCACCGCCAACTTTTTGTCGGGGTACTTGTCGGTCACATACTGTTCGTAACCTTTGCTGGCGACGAATTCCTTGTTGAATTCAAGAATCTGGTCAATCATGACAAATAACGTTTTTGATGATTACTGGCGGACGGCATCGGGCGTCCAGTTCTGGAAGAAGCGCAGCACTTTGTCTTCGTTGTAGCCCTTGCCTTCCTCGAGGAATACCGAGTCCTGGATGTGCAATATATTGCCTTTTTCGTCAAGCACGACAAATACGGGGAAACCGAAGCGTCCCGCGTTGTTGAGCCTCTTCATCAGTGCCTTGCCCACCTCGCCTGCCTTGCGGGGATTGTAGTTCACGTGGATATAGACGAAGTTCTGTTCAATGACGCTGTTGATGGTACTGTCGTTGGTGACGAAGTCGGCAAAACGCAGGCACCACGGGCACCAGTTGCCGCCCACCTGGCAGATGACGAACTTGCCCT
>DAIREJ010000146.1:0-5866 GCA_036795635.1 Sodaliphilus sp. | reverse complement strand
CATAGACGTTGCTGCGCCACTCCTTGTGTCCCTCGAGAATCCACTCTTTCAGCCAGCCCTCGTATTCGTTGAGGGGCAAGAACCAGTTGGTGGTGTCCTTGAGCACGAGGGGATGGTCGCTGTCCTTGGCGTGAGGGTTGATCAGCTCGGTAGGATCCAAATCGCGGCCGCAGCCATCCTCGCACTGGTTGCCCTTGGCGGCGGGATGGTGGCAGTAGGGGCACTCGCCCTCAACGTCACGGTCGGTGAGAAACTTGCCGTCCTGCTCGTCATAGAACTGCTTGGTGGTCTTCTCGATAAGTTTGCCGTCGTCGTAGAGTTTGCGGAAGAATTCGGCAGCAAACTGATGGTGAATCTTAGACGTTGTGCGGCTGTAGATGTCGTAGGAGATACCGAACTCCTTGAAGGACTTCTTAATCAGCTCATGGTAGCGGTCCACGACCTCCTGGGGGGTGATGCCCTCCTTGCGGGCACGCTGAGTCACGGGCACACCGTGCTCGTCGCTGCCACCAACAAATAGCACGTCCTCGCCCTTCAGACGCAGGTAGCGCACATAGATGTCGGCAGGCACATACACGCCAGCCAAGTGACCGATGTGAACTGGTCCGTTGGCATAGGGCAACGCCGTCGTCACCAACGTGCGAGCAAATTTCTTCTCATTCTCCATTGTATCTTATCGTTTTATCGTTTGTTTCCTATTTGGGGTGCAAAGGTACGAAAAAGTTTTTAGTCCGTAGTCCTTAGTCCCTAGTTTTCAGTGTCAATGCCACTAAATAATCCCCATAAATCAATAATTATGAGGACTATCAGAACATCACTTCAACCTTTACGCGGACAGTTTTTCAGATTTTATAGAAATTCTATTATAGAAATACTATAAAATCTGACTATTAATTGTCGCTTAAGAGTTGTTGCAATGTGGTTTGCCCGTATAACCTATTGATCCAGAGGGCAAAGAACGGGTCATTGATTGCGTATTTGCCAGCGAGTTTAGTGATGACTCCTTTGGAGAGCAGTTGAGCTGCTGCATATTGGACGGCACTAGCAGATGCCAATTTGTGGTCCTTGACAAACTTAGCCGAGGTGATGCGTTCGGCTTCGCCCTCCTGAGCGATAGTATATAGAAGTGGCTTGTGCTTGTCGGGAATATTGGACAGTTGTTCGCGGAACATGGGTTCCTTAGAGTCAATGACGTTGTTAATCGCAGTGATGACCATATCGATCGTGACATTGATACCCTCATCGGTGATGGAATAAAGTTCATTGAAGGTCTTCTGCATGGCGTAGGTGTTGCCGCGGTACAACTGATAGACTGTCTTAACTAATTGAGGAGCAATCGTGCGATTGCCGCCCTTCATGAGTCTGATGACAAATTTAGTGTATATATCGATGTCAATAGCCTTCAACTCCAGGGTGTCGGCACTATTGTAAAAAGGCCTGGCCGAAGACATGAACATCTTTTGCATGATGTGATACTCGCTGCCTGCAAAGATGAAATGTGTGTTTGAGGCTTGTTGGACGTGGGTCCTGAGTAATGCTTCGATGTTCTTTTCGGGATAGTTGGCAATCTGCTGGAACTCGTCAAAGGCAACGATACACGGTTTGTCGGCATTCTCGAGATAGGTAAAAATCTCCTCAAGGGTCATTGTCGGGCGTGTGATGTCGCCCAGTTCCAGATTGAATGTGGGCATATTGGTGACCAGGTCGATACTGAATTTTCCGCTAAGAGATTTGAGCGTGTGCACAAACGAGGTCAGCATCTTCTGACCAAGCGGTATAATGGCTTCAAAGATGCTTTTGCCAAAGAGGAACGTGAATTCCCGCAGGCTCGTTGTGTGCAGGATGTCGATGAAGACAGTATGATAATTGCCGCAGATAGGTTCCTTGTCATAGCAGTAGTGTATCAGCCCCGTCTTTCCCATGCGTCGAGGAGAAATCAGCACTAGGTTATTACCGTTTGTCAGCGACTTGATGAGACTTGCGCTCTCGCTGACACGGTCGCAGAAATACTCAGGCTCAATTTTGCCCGAAACTATAAACGGATTGATTGTCTTTTTCATCATCAAACACCTTTCAAAAACTAAATGACGCTGCAAATATAGTCATTATTTTTGATTTTATAGAAATTCTATTATAGAAATCCTATAAAAATTTTAAAAGTGATGGTAATTTGGTGGTTTTTAGGCGGATGTGTGATAAAAAACGCGGCCCGGTTTTTGTCGGGCCGCGTTTGTCGTTCATTTTTTCAGTTCAAGTGATTACCGCTTGAATTACTTCACGAGGATCTTCTTGCCGTTGTGGATGAAGATGCCGTTGGTGGGATTCTTGACGGGCTGACCCATGAGGTTGTAGTAGCGGCCGTCGGCCTGCTGTGCTGCCTCAATCTCCTCGACAGCCGAGGGTTCCTCCTGATGGGCAGGCATGAAAATGACGAGACCCAAATTGGGATCGTCCACCTGATGGTAGATCACTTCCTCGATGTTCTCCTCGGTCTGCTCAGCTACATTCCAGGTGTTACCCTGCGCCCAAATGGTGGCGGTGCCGTTGTTGAACAGGTCATACAGAACGCCGCCGTTGCCATTGTTGACGAAGGTGTTGTTGCCAGGATTGTAGTCCTCGGCCTCGGGATCCTCAACCTTTCCCAAGTTAATGTTGGGAGCGCCCGTGGGCACGGTGATGCCCCAGAAACCGCCTTCCATCCAGTTGCCCTCGATATAGACGTTAGCGCTACTGCTGCTGTCATAGATGCTGATGCAGCTGCCACCGTTGTTGGGATTGGCCTCATAGCAGTTGTTGACCATCTTGTTATTGCGGATGATGGCGTCAACACTGCCGATGGTGGTGATGCCGTAACGGTTGTCGGCAATGTAGTTGTTCTCGATAATATTGATGCCAGTGTGACCCAGGCCCATCATGTTGCTCAAACCGATACCGCCTGACAAGTTGAACTGACCGCCGATTACCTGATTGTCGGCGATGAGTACATCATAAGGGCCACCCACGGTCAAGTTGATTTGAGGCTTGTTGCGGTTGGCAGTGGTGTTGTGCCAGAAAATGTTGTTGCGGATGATGATACCCACAGGGTTGGTAGCACCGTTGCCGATGGCATTGAGGGTGTTCTCGATGAAATAACAGTTCTCGATGATGTTATTGTCGCACGAAGCGTTGAACGAAATGGCACCCGAACTTGACGACTTGCCGTTGTGCAAGGTGAAGGTGCAGTTGTCGGCATGCAGGCTACTGTTGGCGCCACCGAAGACAACACCCACATACTCGAAGGTGACGTTCTTGAGATTGGCATTACCGTTCTCGCCCATCATCCAGAAACCCTTGGGGTTTGAACCCTCGACGTCGCGGGTGATGACCGCAGTGTCGGCGGGAGCGAAGTCAGCATTACCGTTCATGGTAATCCTCACACCGTTAGCCATCTTGATGAGGTCGTTGTTCTGTAGTTGCAGCACATCGCCCTCACTGATGGTGAAGTCGGCGCTCACAAGATAAGAGCCGTCGTCCTGCAAAGTGACGCCCGTGCCCTCAATCTGGCTTAACGAGTTAAAGGTGTAAACGTTGCCGCTGCCATCGCTCACGAAGTCATCGGCCATTGCTCCAACAGCCACAGCCGCCATGAGCAGTAAAGAGTAAAACTTTTTCATAATGTGTAAATGATGATTATTGTGAATAATGAAAATTATGTTGCAAAATTAGTCATTTTTTCCAGAATATCAACCCCATAGCACAAAAAAACACGCCACAGTGAAACTGTAGCGGTGATTCCATTCTTTAGTTTGGCAAAGCCGATTATGGAGATTAAAGGCTTATAGGGCTCCCTGCTCGATGCGGACACAGATACGTTCGATCATGGCGTCCTTCTTGTTCTTGTTGGGATGGTAGCCCTCCTTGAGGCTCGCACCAAAGAATTTGCTGAACGTCTGCCAGAAGCCGGCACGGAATTTTCCCAAGAAAGCCTTGAGGATGCTGTAACTGCTCTGGTTGGTCTCGCGGTTGATGAGTTTGATGAGTATTTTGCCTTGGTTCTTGGTCAATTTCTTCATCTGAGGCTTGTACTCTGCGAACAGCTCTTTCTCAAACCGCTTGAGGTAGGCCTGCTTTTGCTTCTCGGTCTGATAGGTGTCGATATACTCATAGGTCTCGAGCAGTGTCGAGCTGATGAGTTTGGCATAGGGCAAAGTCTTCTTCACGTCGCGCACGGTCTTCCAGTAGTATTTTTCCTCGGCCTTGTTGCGGAAACGTTCACGCGGGTAGATGATGATGGGATTGAAGACAATCATCGCCAACGTGTCGCCCGTCGAAGGTTCGATGAAATGGTAGTAGCCGGCAAAGGTCTTCTGCAGCACCGAGGGCAACTCGATATTGTCAAGTGGGTCGTTCACAGCAGGTGCTGCGTGCGCCTTAGCGCCCGTCAATGCCGTCATAGCCACGGCGAATGCCAATATGAGGAGCAACCGTTTCATTTCACGGGGCAAAAGTAGAGTAAAGAAATGAAAACGAGTAAGAAATGGGTGTTAAAAAATGTGCAAGCCAAATGCCGTGAAGTTCAGCGGCTAATGGAACGCAACAAGCCAGCATAGGAAGCCGTGACACCCACGCAACAGCCCTTGACCGATGGATTGAAGTCGTTGAACTTGGCATTCGTGATAAAGGGGGTGATGCGCAGCGACGAGGTGTAGTGCGCCTGTCCTCCGTCACCAAGGGGATAATCCACCAGTTTGCCATGCAGCCTGATATCAAAATCCACGCTTGCCGTCCAGCTGAAGTTCTTTTCATGGCTGGCGGTAACATCATTTATCACAGGTTTCTCGATGCCATCCTCGTCTTTTTCATACTTGATGTGATTGATGTCCCACGACAGGTTGCTGGAGGTCACTCCAACAGTTGGTGTGACAGACAGTCTGCCAAACTTCAACACCGTGTATCCCAGCTGGAAAGAGATACCAAACAACGTGGGATTGGCTGTGGCATTCAATTGCAGGTCACGTCCCTGCTCGTCATAGACGGCATAGAGATTCTGGTTCTTGAAGGACGGCTGACCGAAGGACAAATCAATTTTTGCCCTGGCTCGGTTATAGTCAACATTAATGCCAGCCCCAAACAAGGCTAACCCCTTGAAGTCATCACTAAGGGAACCGGTAGGTATCATACCACCCACACCCACATGAAATCCCACACCCAGAGGGCGATAAAGCGACTCGTTTTCCTGGGCATGCAAGGCTGCAGGAGTCAGTGTCAATATCGCCAAAAGTATCATTATCGTCTGTTTCATCGTCATATCATTTTTCTATTAATAACGGACACGAGGCGCTTAAATTGCATTTTCACATAAGGGCCCGTGCTCATTCAGGCAAAGATTATCGCATTCTGTTTGCACATAATTTGGCATTTCGCTCGGCTTGCACTACCTTTGTAGGCACTATGACAATACTAGAGGCTCAAGCGCGTGTTGACGCGTGGATTAAAGAGTACGGGGTGCGCTACTTCAGCGAATTGACCAACATGGCTGTGCTAACCGAGGAAGTGGGCGAAGTGGCACGTGTCATCGCACGCCGCTATGGCGACCAGTCGAGCAAGCCAGGCGACGACCTGGACCTAGCCGATGAGTTGGCCGACGTGATGTGGGTGGTGATGTGCCTAGCCAACCAGACGGGCATCGACCTGGATGCCGCGCTGGAACGCAACTTCGCCAAGAAGACCAGCCGCGACAGCCACCGCCACCTGGAAAATGAAAAATTAAAACACTAACCAATAATATCAACGAATTATGAGTAACCACGAACACGAACATTGCGGATGCGGTTGTGAGCATCACGATCATGACCACAAGCCCATGGACAAGTACATGAGCGCCATC
>DAIREJ010000145.1:0-5877 GCA_036795635.1 Sodaliphilus sp. | reverse complement strand
CCAACGAGATCCGTCCCATCCTGTGCGAGCCCGACTATCTGCCTTATCCCCACGGTTCGGCCCTGTTCAAGCGTGGCGAGACCCAGGCTTTGGCAACCGTTACCCTGGGCACCAAGGACGACGAGAAGCTCATCGACGATGTGCTGCGTCACGAGAACGAGCGCTTCTTGTTGCACTATAACTTCCCCGCCTTCTCGACGGGTGAGGCCCGTGCACCCCGTGGCGTGAGTCGCCGCGAGATCGGTCACGGCAACCTGGCACACCGCGCTCTCAAGCGCATGATTCCCGAGGATAACCCCTATTGCATCCGCATCGTGAGTGACATCCTGAGCAGCAACGGTTCGTCATCGATGGCTACCGTTTGCGCCGGTTGCATGGCACTGCTCGACGCCGGTATCAAGCTCAAGAAGCCCGTTGCAGGTATAGCTATGGGTCTGATTACCGACGAGGGTAACGTGAAGCACGCCGTGCTGAGCGACATCTTGGGTGACGAGGATCACCTGGGTGATATGGACTTCAAGGTGACGGGTACTGTCGACGGTATCACCGCCACTCAGATGGATATCAAGTGCGACGGTCTGCCCTACGAGATTCTCGAGCAGGCATTGCACCAGGCCAAGGAAGGTCGTCTGCACATCCTCAACCTCATCAACGAGGCCATTCCCGAGGCACGTGCCGACTACAAGCCCCACGTTCCCCGCATCGTCACCATGGTTATCGACAAGGAATTCATCGGTGCCGTTATCGGTAAGGGTGGAGAGGTTATCCAAGGTCTGCAGGAAGAGACTGGCACTACCATCAGCATCGAGGAGGTTGACGGCAAGGGAATCGTTGAGATTGCTGCTGCCAACAAGGAGAGCATCGAGGCTGCAGTGGCCCGCATCAAGGCCATCACTGCTGTCCCCGAGGAGGGTCAGATTTACACCGGTAAGGTGGTCAGCATTCTCGAGTTCGGTGCCTTCGTTGAGTTTATGCCTGGTCGCGACGGCCTGCTGCACATCAGCGAGATCAGCTGGGACCGTCTTGAGAGCATGGAGGCCAGCGGCCTGCACGAGGGTGATGAGGTCTCCGTCAAGCTCATCGAGATTGACAAGAAAACAGGAAAATTCCGCCTGTCGATGCGTGCCCTGCAGGACAAGCCCGAGGGTTATGACGAGCGTCGCCAGGGTGGTGGCCCCCGTGGTCCCCGCGGCAATGGCAATGGTAACGGTGGCAACCGTGGCCCCCGTCCCAATGGCCCGCGTCCTGGTGGCAACGGTCCTCGCGGTCCCCGTCCCAACGGCCCGCGTCGTCCCCGCCGTGACGACCGTCGCGACGACGAGTAATTTTAGGCTTTAGCTATTAGGCATTAGCTATTAGCTTTTAGCATAACAACAAGCGCCGAGGTCCAAGCCTCGGCGCTTGTTTTAGAAAGTATTGTAAATGGTTTTAGTGCTTGTTTCTTGATGATTGAATAAACTCCTGATGTGACGATATTGAACGGCTCTGACAAGAGCGCTTGCTTACAAGAGATATTCGCTATAATAACCGATGATGTCCAGTACTTCCACAATGGTGTCAATCATCGAGGGGTAGAACATCCAGATTAACAGCATAAAGGAAGAAACGACGCAGATGTTAACCAAAGTTTGACGCCACAAGGTCCCCCATATCCCATAACCGAATAATTGCTTATAACCGACAAAATAATAGGCCATAATCAACAGGTCGTAAGCGACAGTGCTGAAAATGGATTTGGTGAAATCAAGCGGTATTGTCAATAATGACAGCACGATGGTGAGCGTTTGAAAGAGCACTTGGATGAAGAAACCCTCAGGAATCGTGTGATGAGAGTTGCGTGGCGAGTGTCTGAAGATGACCCATGTGGGGATGATGGCTAAAACCGACATGACCAACATGGCCAAACTATAGTGTTGTCTGATCCACAATTTGTACCCTACCGCATCCTGTTCCTCCAACGGCATTTTCAACACTTCGGGGAAGAACCAATAGAAGACACTGGCATAGATAAGAGTAACGATAAACAGCATCTTGACTGGAGGAAAACTCAACTGCCGTTTGCCGCTGATATAGTCACCGATGAAATAACCCGGGCGATACAAAAGTTGCCAAACCGACAGGGGCATCGATCGCGACCCTAGCCCCCAGACGTCCATCACACCATTGAGGACACTGCGCCAAGTGATGCGCCCGAGCCCTGCCTTTTGGGAACAGCGTGGACAATAGTTCCCATGATAGCGGTGCCCACAGCATTGGCAAAGATACTCATCTTCGCTCACGGGGCGGAACGTGGGCGTCCGCCGAATCCAGCGCTTAAAGCGCTCAAAACCTCTTTTCAGTTGTTGTAGGTTCATCGCATATCACTTAAATATTGGTCAGTGCAAAAATACGCAAAAACTTTTATCAAACAATACCTTGCCTATAAAAACCGACAATAATTTACCCTTAAACCTAACGAGAAGACCTCGCCGCACATGACAACCGTCGCGACAATGAGTAAGAAACTCACAACCTAAAAACGAGCGCCGAGGCCACCACGCCCCGGCACTTCTTTTATCCCCCAAAACCAATAAAACAACACGGTATATTATATAAGGAAAACAATAAGTACAATAAAAACAATGCCATGCGGTGTGCAGCATTTTTGCCATGCCGATGCCAATTTGTACTTATTGTATTTATTGTTTTCTATTTCTTTGTTGTTGTTTT
Source organism: Sodaliphilus sp. (assembly GCA_036795635.1). Lineage (GTDB taxonomy): Bacteria > Bacteroidota > Bacteroidia > Bacteroidales > Muribaculaceae > Sodaliphilus. The sequence continues at coordinate 3,168 of DAIREJ010000145.1, read as the reverse complement.
CGTTCATTTCATTCGCGCATGCACGCGTGCATCCGCCCACGCGTTGTCAAACAACAGGAACAACATTATTTGCATTGGTGAGGGTGCCGATAACGCCCGCTGTGTGAAGGTTAAAGAAACATCCGCACTCCAGAAAATGGAATGCGGATGTAGATTCGTTAAACTTGTGCAAATTCGTGGGCGAACTCAGAGCGGATGCTTCACTAATCCCTAATCTGCGAGCGCAGCTCGCATCTTAGTCGTCCATGCCCAGGAAGCGGCCTGAACCGTCAAAACGCAGTTCAATACCATTGTTGAGCTCTACTTCATAGCCATTGTATTCCTTGTTGATCTTGGTGATGACCGTGTTCTGATAGGAACCCTTCACATGCGAGGCGATAGCCTTGGGAATGAAGAAGGCAGGAACGCCTTTCATGCTTTCCACTTTCTCCCACTGGTTGTTGGCATCAAAGTCGATTTGGGTGCCGTCGTTCAGATATACGTCATATTCCAGGCCGCCATGATCGTGATCGGGCTCAACACCAGCGATGGTGGCATTGGGGAAATGCTGCTTGATAAAGGCGGTGATGGCTTCGGGCAATCCTTGGGCTGTCGCAGCGGCAGCATCGGCGGGAGCCGCTTGGGCTTGAGGCTGGGCCATGGTGGAATCTACTGGAGCAGCTTGTACCGGTTGCTCTTGAGTGACAGGCACGACCTGCTGATTGGCATCGTTATTTCCAGAACAGGACCAAAGCGCTAACAGGACAACGCCGATAGACAACATTTTAAGATACATTTTCTTCATTTTGTTTGATGAGAATTTTTATTGTAAATAGATGATGATTACTTGCGGGCAAAGATAGGATAAATTTTGGGAAATCAATTGTTTTATTGTTTTTTATTATTATCAAAGAAAAAAACGTAAATTTGCAGCGTTAGTTACATATTATCAATAGCTATCTATATGAAGAAAATTATCCTTTCAGGCATTTTTGCCTTAGTTTTATTGATGACGGCCTGCAGCGACAAGCCAGTTGCCGCAACAAATCACTGCGTTCATCCAGCAGAACTTCCCTGGACAGACCATCTCGTTTGCTACCAAGGACCTTGAAATTACAGGCTGGCAGTATGATGTCGTGCTCGCCGATGGCACCCAGATTGATTTTGACACCGACAAGATGTGGGACAAGATCCAGTGCACAATGAGCAATCCAGTGCCCACCGCATTGATTCCCGCACCAATTACCACTCACTTGCAGACCAATTTCCCCGATGCCATGGTCCTGAAGATTGACAAGGAACGTAATGGCTATGAGGTTGAGTTGGCTAACGGCCTGGAGCTGAAGTTTAATCAGCAGGGGGCTCTGATGGAAGTGGACGATTGATGCTCGCGTTGCTCGCAGATTAGTGATTAGAGGGGCATCCGCCTCTTGAGTACTGACTATAAACTAAAAATTATTAAACCGATATTTATGAAGAAGATTAAGTATTTACTGTTGATGGCTATGGTCATGACCATGAGCCTGACGATGAGTGCCGATGACGATGACCGTGTGATCACCTATGATCAGCTGCCTCAGGCTGCACAGACTTTCCTCAAGCAGCATTTTGCCAAGAAAGTGCCTCTGGTGGTGACTGCCGATTGGGACGATTTCACCATTCGCTATGAGAGCGGTGAGAAGATTGAGTTTGACAGGTCGGGTAACTGGAAGGACATTGAGTGCTATAACAGCAAGGTTCCCGCCGATGCTGTACCTGCTCAGATCAGCAGCTACATCAGCCAAAACTATCCTGGTAAGTCCGTCATTAAACTGGAGCGCCACCGCAGCGTGTATGAGGTGAAGCTCAACAATGGAATGGAGATTGAGTTTAATCGCAATTTCCAGGTCGTTGACGTCGATTTCGACGATTAATACTAAAAGGCATTAGGCTTTAGGTGTTAGGCTTTAGCGAAGATTCGCCACCTGACACCTAATGCCTTTAATATAAACCATGGAAATTAAAGCAGCATATCGTCGATTCAGGCAGTGGCAGCTGAACCCGTTCGACAATGAGTTCGCGTCCCAGGAAACCAACTCATGCTGTAACTGCGGGCATGATTTTGTGGGTAACTATTGCCCCTATTGTTCGCAGAAGTCGGGCTTGGGCGCCATCACATGGAAAAGCGTGTGGCACAGTGTTGCCGAGGTGTGGGGCATGCATTCCCGCTCGATGCCCTTCACGCTGCTGCAACTCTTCTTGCGTCCCGGGTATTTCATCAGCGACTATATCAACGGCAAGCGGCAGGTTAGTTTCCCGCCAGTCAAGATGCTGGCCGTTATAGCCGTGTTGGGTGTGCTGGTCGATTTGTTGACAGGTGCCATCCACGGCATGTTTCAGACCAGCGCTGGAGAAAAGATGGCTTACATCACTAAGGTGTTTGCCTGGTTGAATGTCCACATCAACGGTGCATTCCCGCCGCCGAGCGACTATATGAGAAAAGTGCTTGATTGGCTGAACAGGCACCCCGATGTGCTCTCCTTGGTCATGCTCTCCTTCTTGATCATTCCCAACTATTTCATTTTCCGCTTTGCCCCTCGCAATCCCTATCACACCATTCCGCAGGGCTTCTTCGTTCAAGTATTCAGTACAGTGGTGTTCTTGATTCTGAACATGCTCTATGATATCACTGGCTTGGGATGGCTTGTGTTCCTTCTTGACGCGGTGCTGGTTTTCGCCACCTACAAGCAGCTCTTCGGCTACAGCGTGTGGGGCACCCTGTGGCGTGTGATCATGTCGTTTGTTTGTGCCATTACCTTATGGTCTATCCTGTTAAACGCCAACTATGGCATTCATCTGCTGCGAGAGGACCAATTCGAAGTTGCCAAGGGATTTTTCCTCAACATTCCCATTGCCTTGATGATTGTCGGCGTTATTCTTTTGTTCTGCTATTTCATTGGCAAGCCCAGGAAGAAGAAGCTCGCTGCGCTCGCTGATTAGAGATTAGTGATTAGAGATTAGTGAGGTGCGTGCACGCGTGTACGAAACGGACGAAACGAATTTAGGCATTAGGCATTAGGCGTTAGGCGTTAGCTGGCGGATGCTCATTTCTAACTCCTGACTTCTAACTCCTAACTCCTAACGTTTTGTCATGCGGCGGTAGAGGGTGATGCCCAGCAGGGGCAGGGCGGTGCCCACGATGGTGTAAAG
>DAIREJ010000144.1:0-5878 GCA_036795635.1 Sodaliphilus sp. | reverse complement strand
AATCAATGATTACATTCCCTAACGCCAAAATCAACCTCGGTCTCAACATTGTGGAACGCCGTCCTGACGGATACCACAACATCGAGACAGTATTCTATCCCATTCCTCTCACCGACGTGCTGGAAATCGTGCCTGCCCGGGCGACTTCGCTCACGTGCTATGGCAACCCGGTGGATTGCCCGCCCGAGAAAAACCTTGTCATGCGAGCCTATCGCATGATGCAAGAACGCTTTGATCTGCCTCCTGTAGCAATATATCTTTACAAGCACATCCCTGATGGTGCGGGACTGGGAGGCGGATCCAGCGATGCTGCCCATGCTTTACTGATGCTCAACCAGATGTTTAATTTGGGTATTGCTGAGGCCGATCTTGCAACGATGGCCGCAACATTGGGTGCCGATTGCGCGTTTTTCGTTTACAATCAGCCCATGTTGGCGACGGGCATCGGTGACGTAATGTCACCGGTTGACGTGGACCTCAAGGGCAAGACTCTCCTGCTGGTGAAGCCTTCCGTTGGTGTAGATACACGCACCGCTTACAGCCGTGTTGTTCCCACCCCTGCAACAGTTAATTTGTCGCAACTCATCACTCAACCCGTGGAAACTTGGGATGGTTTGCTGGTCAACGATTTTGAACCCAGCGTCTTTGCCGCACTCCCTCAGTTGTGGATCATCAAGGCACGCCTGATTGATGCTGGTGCACAGTATGCCGCCATGTCGGGTTCGGGCTCTACCGTTTTCGGTATTTTTGATAGTGACAAACTGGCAGAAGCTGCGGCTGACACTTTTGCCGATTGCGCCACCTTTGTCCTGCATCTGTGACATGGGCACCTTGGACTGATTTTTGCAGGAAAGGGTAAGGTAAATAGATTTTAACACAACAACGATATGTCAAAAAAGAGCAAAAAGAATCAAAACGATGAGGCTAAAGCTGCTCAGGAGGAAATCCAGGAGCAGAAAACGCTGAATACCGAGCAGCAGGTAACTGAGAATAGCGAAACAACTGAGGAGATTGATCCTGCCGAGAAGATTGCCCAACTCGAGGCCGACTTGGAGAAAGAAAAGAAGGAATATCTGTACCTCATGGCAGAGTTTGATACTTTCCGCCGCCGCACGGTCAAGGAAAAGGCCGATCTCATCAAAAACGGTGCTGAAAGTGCACTGCGTGATCTTCTGCCTGTGGTTGATGATCTGGAACGTGCACTTGATGCCATCGACAAGGGCGGCGACCTGGAAAGTCTCAAAGAAGGTGTTGACCTCATCTACAATAAGTTCGTGAAATACCTTGAGAGTCAGCACGTCACCGCCATTGACTCCACTGGCAAGGACTTTGATACCGACATTCATGATGCGGTGACCACATTCCCGGCCCCTGACCCTTCAATGAAAGGTAAGGTCATCGACACTACCATCAAGGGTTACATGATTAACGATAAGGTCTTGCGACATGCCAAGGTGGTTGTCGGCAGTTGACCTGCATGGGATAATTAGATTATAGAGAGATTTCAAGAACAATATGGCTCAAAAGAGAGATTACTACGAAGTACTGGGTGTGGACAAAAACGCCACTGCCGATGACCTGAAGAAGGCCTATCGCAAATTGGCTATCCAGTACCATCCCGATAAGCAACAAGGCAAGAGCGATGCCGAGAAGAAAGCAGCCGAGGAGAAATTCAAGGAGGCAGCCGAGGCCTATAATGTGCTCAGCGATCCTGAGAAGCGTGCCCGCTATGACCAGTTTGGTTTTGCTGGTGAGCAGATGGGTGGCGGCGGTTACGGCGGCGGAATGTCAATGGAGGACATCTTGCGACAGTTCGGTGACCTGTTTGGCGGTTTCGGCGGTTTTGGCGGTTTCGGTGACTTCTTTGGCGGCGGTGCTTCCAGTCAGTCTCAACGTGTGAAGCGCGGTACAGACCTGCGCGTGCGCGTTAAGATGACCTTGCCCGAAATTGCCAAGGGTGCTGATAAGAAACTGCGCATTCCACGCATGAAGTCTTGTGACCATTGTCATGGCACCGGTGCAAAGGACGGCACGGCCCTTGAGACCTGTCCCACTTGCAATGGCAGTGGTGTGGAAGTGCGCATGCAACGCACTATGTTCGGCACCATGCAGTCACAAAGTGTCTGCCACACCTGCGGTGGCAATGGCAAACGCATCAAGGAGGTCTGCCCCCACTGCGGTGGCAAGGGACTCGTGCGCAAGGAGGAAGTCGTGAGCATCAGCATCCCTGCAGGCGTGAGCGACGGCATGACGTTGCGCATGGGCCGACAGGGAAATGACGCCCCTGGTGGCGGTGTGCCTGGTGACCTCCTGGTAGTTATTGAGGAAGTGCGTGATGCACATCTCACCCGCGATGGCAATGACCTCATCTACAACCTCATGCTCGACATCCCGACGGCAGTTCTTGGCGGCAAGGTTGAGGTGCCCACCGTTGACGGTAAGGCGCGTGTCACCATCAAACCCGGTACCCAACCCGGCAGCATTCTGCGTTTGCGTGGCAAGGGTTTGCCTTCGCCTGAGCGTTACGGAACGGGCGACTTGCTGGTCAATGTCATGGTCTATATGCCCGAGAAACTCAGCGACAAAGAGAAAGAGGCTATCGCTATGCTGCAGAACGGAGAGCATGTCAAACCCAGCGACAGCGACAAGAACCGCATCTTCTCCCGTCTGCGCCACATCTTTGATTAAAGCATTCAAGTCTCATAACGTCAAACAGATAAAAACCACTGATCATGGGAAGACATCATGACCATCGCGTACCTCGCAACGACGACAAGGCGCTTATTCGTGAGGTCAAGCAACCCGACAAGCTTCTCGATTTCGTCATGCACTGCCTAGACGGTATCAGCCGCAATAAGGCCAAGTCCATTCTCGCGCACGGCGGCGTTACGGTTGATGGCAAGGTGCAGACCCATGTGGACTATCCTTTGGATGAGGGCTCTGTTGTCTCAATCAGGCGGCATGCACGCCCGTCGTCGGCCAGCAATCGCTACTATCAGATTGTATATGAAGACCGTTGGGTGGTTGTTGTGGATAAACAACAGGGCGTGTTGTCGATGCCCGTGGGGGCGGGGAGCCTGAATATGAAGACCTTGCTTGACCGCCATTTCACCGAAACGCATCAACGGTGCCATGCCCATGTGGTGCATCGTTTGGACACCCGCACCTCGGGGCTGATGGTCTATGCCAAGAGCAGTGAAATCCAGCAGAAGATGATAGCTGACTGGCACCAGACTATCATTGACCGTCGCTATGTCGCTGTGGTCGAGGGTGTCATGGAAGAGCCGCAGGGCAAGGTCGAGAGTTGGTTGCACGACACCGATCGCATGGTTGTCGTGAGTAGTCCCGTTGATGACGGCGGCAAATGGTCCGCCACCGAGTGGGAACTTGTTGAGCAGGCGCCTGAACGCGCTTTACTGTTCCTACATCTGCTCACGGGGCGCAAAAATCAGATCCGCGTCCACATGGCCGACATCGGCCATAGCGTGGTGGGCGACGGCAAGTACGGTCATCAGGACGACCCAGGCAGCCGTATGTGCCTGCACGCCTTCCGTCTGGCCTTCCATCACCCTGTCACTGGCGAGGCGATGGAGTTTGAGACGCCCATACCTCGTTACTTCGGCACCGCTTTGCATGCCAAGGTGTGACACTTGACAAGCCTTTTTCGGCTAATCTGACTTAAAATCACACATTTCCCGCTCCTGATGGTGCGGGTTTGTTGTTTTTTGCCTATCTTCGCACCTTGTAAACCCGATTAACCATCTATTCAAATATCAAATTTTTATGAAAGACGAAGAAACCATTGTTCAACAACAAGACGAGATTGCGTTGCCCGAGAACGCCGCGCGAGAGCTGCAGCCTGGGGAGAAGTATGTCCCCATCCTGAAGCCCGACAAGACGTATCCCGAGATTACGCCCTACTCGGTTTCGCTGGGTCTGATCATGGCGGTCATCTTCAGTGCCGCGACAGCTTATCTGGGCCTTAAGGTGGGTCAGGTGTTTGAGGCTGCCATCCCCATTGCTATCATCGCTGCCGGCATCGGTGCTGCGACCAAGCGCAAGAACTCGCTGGGCGAAAATGTCATCATCCAGTCAATCGGTGCCGCATCGGGTATCGTAGTGGCTGGTGCCATCTTTACCCTGCCTGCTCTCTACATCCTGCAGGCCAAGTACCCCGACATCACGGTGAACTTCCTGGAAGTATTCCTCAGTTCTCTGTTGGGTGGTTGTTTGGGTATTTTGTTCTTTATTCCTTTCCGCAAGTACTTTGTGAGCGACATGCACGGCAAGTTCCCGTTCCCCGAGGCTACTGCAACCACCCAGGTGCTCGTCAGCGGGCAGAAGGGCGGTGACCAGGCGCGTCCGTTGCTCATTGCCGGTCTTGTCGGCGGTCTGTACGACTTCCTGCTCTCGACTTTCAAGTGGTGGAGCGAGGTGCTCACCACGGCGACAGTGCCGGCCCTGCAGTATGTGACCGATCACCTCAAGATGATTTTCAAGATCAACACAGGCGCCGCCGTGCTTGGTTTGGGTTACATCATCGGCTTGCCCTACGCATTTATCATCTTTGCCGGTAGTGCCTTTATCTGGTGGATTATAGTTCCCTTAATGGGTTCATTGGACCCTGCATTGGCAAGCCAACCCGCTGACTACATCTTTGCCAACGGTGCCCGCTACATCGGAATCGGCGGTATCGCCATGAGCGGTATCATCGGTATTGTCAAGTCGTGGGGCGTTATCAAGAACGCTGCAGGTCTTGCCGGTCAGGCCTTCAAGGGCCAAGACCAGAGCCAGCAAGTGGAGCGTCACCAGCGCGACATCTCGATGAAGGTGGTTGTGTTCGCTCTGTTGGCAGCCTTGTTGGTTACCTTCGTGTTCTTCTACATCGGCGTGATCCACAACCTGCTCCAGACCATTGTAGCCTTCATCGTCGTGCTTGTCATCGCCTTCCTGTTTACCACCGTGGCAGCCAATGCGATTGCTATCGTGGGCAGTAATCCTGTATCGGGTATGACTCTGATGACCCTCATCGTGGCCAGCGTGATCTTTGTCGCTATCGGCCTCGAAGGTTCCAAGGGTATCGTTGCCGCCATGGTCATCGGTGGCGTGGTCTGCACGGCCTTGTCGATGGCTGGTGGATTGGTTACCGATATGAAGATCGGTTATTGGATCGGTACCACACCTGCCAAGCAGCAGACGTGGAAATTTGTCGGCACCCTTGTGTCGGCAGCCACTGTTGGCGGTGTGATGATTATCTTGAATGAGGCCTATGGTTTTACCGGCCCTGACGCCATGGTTGCCCCTCAGGCCAATGCGATGGCTGCCGTCATCGATCCCTTGATGATGGGTGGTGAGACACCTTGGTTACTCTATATCGTGGGTGCCATTCTGGCCCTGTTGCTCAACTGGCTGAAGGTGCCTGCATTGCCTTTCTCGCTAGGTATGTTTATCCCCTTGCAGTTGAATGCCCCGCTGCTTGTCGGTGCCATTGTCAGCTGGTTTGTCGGCAACCGCAGCAAGAATGAGGAAGTTAACAACGCCCGCAAGGAGCGCGGCACGCTTCTCGCCAGCGGTTTCATTGCCGGTGGTGCACTCATGGGTGTTGTGAGCGCAGCTTTGGTGTTCTTGAGCCAGAAGTTCAAATTCAACCTTGCCATGCCACTGAAGGAGCCCTATGGTGACATTCTTGCCATCGTGATGTACATCGCCCTGATCCTCTTCCTGGCCGTTTCCTGCCTCCGCGCCAAAAAAGAGTAATAAACAAGATTGAGACAACAGAAAAAGTAAACGAGACAGGGTTTGAACCCTGCCTCGTTTCTTTTTGCGGAGTGACCGAGATTCGAACTCGGGATACGCTTTTGACGTATACACGCTTTCC
>DAIREJ010000143.1:0-5882 GCA_036795635.1 Sodaliphilus sp. | reverse complement strand
CCCTGGTTTCCGCCGTGAGAGGGCGGCGTCCTAGACCACTAGACGATATCTCCGTAGAAAAGCGGTGCAAAGTTACTGCCATTTTTTATACTGGCAAATTTTTTGAAAGATTTTTTTCTGAAAAAAAGCTAAAAGAGTCATTTTTGGCGGTTTTCGGCTTTTTTTTGCTCTAAAACCGCACAAGAATGATAGATATTTAGTAATTTAGCGCATTATTAAGAACAGTAACTTAATTTCTTCTATTAATTATGGCTAACAAAAGACAAATTAAGAAAGCGATTCAAGAGGCCTGTGGCGATATCGCGAGTGAGTGCATCTTTGCTGAGTCCGCATTTGGTGAGGACAAGATCGAACAGTGGGACAGCATTATCATTGACACTGCCTTGTTGCAGCAAGAAGCCGTGAATCGCGTGAACAACCGTTTCGGCAAGAAGGTGAAGGACTTTGCCAACCGCAAGGAGTACAACAAAGCTCGCCGTGTTTTCTTCAAGCAGTGTGAGAAGGAACTGAGTGAGTACTTCCGTACCGAGGTGAACAACATCGCTAAGCGCATGAACGAACTCATGCCCTCTAACAAATAAACCTTCCGTCCTGGCGGCATGAGCATCTCTGGCTGGATATTAAAGCGGGTGGGGTGGACCTTCAAGGTTAACCTCGACATGCCCGACAAGTGCGTCATCATGATTGCGCCGCACACCAGCAACTGGGACTTTATCCTCGGTGAACTGGCGATTCACTCGGTGGGGCTGAAGGCTGGTTTCCTGATGAAGGACACCTGGTTCTTCTTCCCGTTGGGCTGTATGCTCAAGGGACTGGGTGGAATTCCTGTCAACCGGCGACAGCATGGTAACCTGACACAGTCCATCGTTGAAGCCTTTAACACGACGCCCAAACTGGCTATCGGTGTTACCCCCGAGGGTACTCGCAGCCCCAACCCCAATTGGCACAAGGGCGCTATTTTCATGGCGCGAGACGCTGGGGTGCCGCTGGTGCTGGCCTACTTTGACTACAAGGACAAGGTAGTGTGCATCGACCGTGAGTTTGAACTCAGCGATGACCCTGATGCCGACATGCTGCGCATCAAACGCTACTTCCAGCCTTTCCACGGGCGCTATCCCGAGAATTTTGTCACTGGACTTGAGTGAATAAACAAGGAGTTGCAGCATGAGAACGTTGCAACTCCTAACTTACAATATCTAACTCCAAACTCCAAATGATTTCACGCAACCTGCGCGTCACGCTCATCGAGGACGACATCGTCTGGGGTGATCGCGAAGCCAACATCAAACAACTGGAGCGCAACCTGCGCAATATGCCCGAAGATTCCGACCTTGTTATCTTGCCGGAACTGTTCACGACGGGCTTCATGACCGGTGACCGCGATCAGGCGGCTGCCGTTGCCGAGTGGAACAGTGGCGATACCCTCCGCACCCTGCGCAAACTCGCCGACGAGTTCCACGTGGGCATCATCGGCAGTTTTCTTGCCAATACTGCGGCACAACTCTATAATCGAGCTTTCTTCATCGAACCCAACGGTGATGAGACCTACTATGACAAGCGTCATTTGTTCTCCTTTGGAGGTGAAGACAAGGTCTTCAATCATGGCCACACGGCAGCACCCATCGTGCGGTTCCGCGGTTTCAACATCAAGCTGGTGGTGTGCTACGACCTGCGTTTCCCCGTTTTCTGCCGTAACGTGAATAACAACTATGACTTGCTGGTGGTTATCGCCAATTGGCCCAAGTCGCGTGAGAAGGTGTGGCGCACTCTGCTTGCAGCCCGTGCGATGGAGAATGAGTGCTACGTGTGCGGCGTGAATCGGTGTGGCACCGACCCTGCAGGTGTTGAGTACCCCGAGGGTTCATCGCTTGTGATTGACTTCAAGGGTAAAATCATGGCTCAGCGCATGAACAGTCCGCTCATCTCGGCCGAGTTGTCACCGGCACAGTTGGCACAGTTCCGAGAGAAGTTCCCTGCTTGGCGCGATGCCGACAAGTTCACTCTTGACATTTAGGCGGCTACGGTCAACCATGTCCAAGCCTGCCCTCATAGAACTGCTGGCGCCAGCGCGCGACGCCGACATTGCCATCGCCGCCATCGACCATGGCGCCGATGCGGTGTATATGGGCGCGTCGCATCATGGAGCCCGTGCCGATGCGACCAACACGCTGGATGATGTGCGCCGCGCGTGTGACTATGCCCATCAGTTCGGGGCTTGCATCTATGCCACGGTCAATACCCTCGTCTATGATAACGAACTTGATGAGGTAGAACGGCTGATTCATGACCTCTACCACATCGGTGTGGATGCGCTCATCGTACAAGACTTGAGTTTATTGAGGATGGACCTACCGCCCATCCCCCTGCATGCGAGCACGCAGTGTGACATCCGCACACCCGAAAAGGCGCGTTTCCTTGAAGCGTTGGGCTTTTCACAACTGGTCATGGCACGCGAACTCACACTTGACGAAATCAAAGCCATCCGCCAAGCGACAACCATACCGCTCGAAGCCTTTGTCCACGGTGCGTTGTGTGTGAGTTACAGCGGTCGTTGTGCTATCAGCCAGGTGCTGAAAGGGCGCAGTGCCAATCGCGGCGAGTGTGCCCAATTGTGCCGTTTGCCTTATGACCTGGTTGACAGTCAGGGCCGAACGCTCATTGAGGGAAAACATCTGCTGTCGTTGCGCGACATGGCGAGACATGACCGCTTGGAGCAGATGATGGCCGCTGGTGTCACCTCGTTCAAGATTGAGGGTCGCCTCAAGGATATGGCTTATGTGAAAAACGTTGTCGCCTATTACCGCCGTGCCATCGATAAAGTCATTGACCGACAACCAGAGCGATACTGCCGCTCTTCTTTTGGTCGGGTTGAGTTGACTTTTGAGCCCAAATTGGAAAAGAGTTTCAACCGTGGCTTCACGCATTACTTCCTTGACGAGCGCCGTCCTGCCGACGGCACTGCCATCGCCTCTATTGATACTCCAAAATCTCAAGGAGAATCGCTTGGGCGCGTGGTGCGTTGTAACGGAAACGCTCTCACCATCGACACCCGCTCACATCTTGCCAATGGCGACGGTATGAGTTACTATGACGCGCAGGGCACTTTCACAGGCGCACGTGTCAACCGTGTATTGGACGGTGGAACCGTCCTTCTGCGAGAACGCGCAGCCATTCCTCGCGGTACGCTCATTTATCGCACCGCCGATAAGGCCTTTAACGACTTGTTGGCCAAACCGTCAGCAATTCGCACTATCGCCGTTAACGCTGAGTTGCGTTACACGGGCGGTATGCTCGCTTTGACCCTCGATGATGAGCGAGGCAATCGCGTGACGCATGCCATGCCTTGTGAACTGCAAGCTGCCTCGAAACCCCAGGGCGACCGTCAAATCGCCGAATTGGGCAAACTGGGCGGCACTATCTATCGGCTGCATGAGGCACAAGTTCAGGGCGATGTCTTCATTCCCGCCTCATTGCTGTCGCAGTTGCGCCGCGAGACCGTCGAATTGCTTGACCGAGCTCACCGCATCACATGTCCCGAGGACAAACGTCGTAAAGAAGACAAGGCGTTCCCTTGCCCCGTGACGGAATTGACTCCCGTCGACAACGTCGCCAACCGCCTCGCCGAGGCCGTTTACCGCGACCATGGCGTCACCACTATCATTCCAGCCCTCGAGGCTGGTACTCCGTCCACTTCAGTCACCCCGCTCATGCACACGCGCTATTGCCTGCGCCGCCAGTTGGGTGCCTGTCTCAAGGGCAAAAATGCTGCTAAATTGCCGCGTGACCTTTTCCTGAAAACCGGCAATACGTTGCTCAAAGTCACTTGTGACTGCAAGGTGTGCGAGATGCGCCTGACGCTCGTGTGAGCACAACTATTGACGACTAGGTACAAAGACTGATAACTTTTTACTATCTTTGCCATCGATATGAAGAAAGATACGATACAACTGATCATCATTTTGCTGGTGCTGGCTGCTGTCGTGGTTGCCATAGTGCTGTATATGCCGCATGACATCGTCACGATTTACAACTGGTACAAGGAACATCTCACCTATGGCACCATCCTGCTGCTGATGGCCATTGAGAGTTCGTTCATTCCTTTCCCGAGCGAGGTCGTGATACCGCCTGCTGCTTACTTTGCTGCCCGCAATGGTGACATGAACATCATCATGATAGTTGTGATTGCTACGTTGGGCGCACTTATTGGTGCAGTCATCAACTATGTGCTGTCGCTGCTCATCGGGCGACCTGTAGTCTATGCATTTGCCAACAGTCGCATCGGTCACATGTGCCTGATTGATGCCGAGAAGGTGCAGAAGGCTGAGGCCTATTTTGACCGTCATGGCGCCATCTCAACCTTCTTGGGGCGCTTGATACCTGCCATCCGCCAACTCATCTCCATCCCTGCCGGCCTCTCGCGCATGAACTTCGGCACGTTCGTCCTGTTCACCTCGCTGGGAGCAGGCATATGGAACGTGGTGTTGGCTGCTTTGGGCTATTGGCTCAGCCTCCATTTCCCTGAGCAGGAACTGTTGGCGCAACTTGAGCACTATAACCACTACTTGTCGTGGGCAGGATATGCGCTCGCCATTTTCATCGTTCTCTTCCTGGCCTATCAGGCCATCAAGAAACGGCCAGAGCAAAAAGCCTCACGTTAATTTGAAACATCATTAAATACAATAAGATATGCAAGTTTCTCCATCCCTCCTGTCTGCCGACTTTGGCAACCTGGCCAAGGACATTGACATGATTAACCGAAGCAGTGCCGACCTGTTGCACTTGGATATCATGGACGGCGTGTTCGTCCCCAACATCTCGTTTGGTTTCCCCGTTATCAAGCATGTGCAGTGTCTGTGCCAGAAGCCGCTTGACGCTCACCTGATGATTGTAGAGCCGCAGAAGTTCATTCCCCAGGTGCGGGACTGCGGTGCTCAAATCATGACCGTCCATCAGGAAGCCTGCATCCACCTTAACCGTGTGGTGCAGCAGATCCATGATGCAGGCATGCAGGCGGGTGTCGCACTCAATCCCGCAACACCAGTCGCCATGTTGCATGACATCATCTGCGATGTTGACCTTGTGCTCCTAATGTCGGTAAATCCAGGCTTTGGTGGCCAAAAGTTCATTGTCCAAACGCTGAACAAGGTGCGCGAACTGCGCCAGATGATAACGCTCAACGGCTCAAACGCCCTCATCGAGATTGATGGCGGCGTCAATGACGTCACAGGCGCCCAACTCGCCGAGGCAGGAGCCGATATACTTGTTGCAGGCAGTTATGTCTTTGGTGCCGAGGATCCCATCAAGACCATCGAGGGTTTGAAAAATCTCTGAAAAATTTTGTCAGGTGGAAAATTTGCCATAACTTTGCACCCGCTTTGGGAGATAATTCCCGAGGGTATGACTGGAAAGGTGCCGGAGTGGTCGATCGGGGCGGTCTCGAAAACCGTTGTACGCTTTGCGTACCGTGGGTTCGAATCCCTCCCTTTCCGCAAAATGAAAAAGAAGTCCCTTGTGGGCTTCTTTTTTCATTTTACGTGACAGGCGCTGTGGATTCGAATCCACAGGGTTCGCCATCGACCTTCAGGTCGCTTTCGAAGCGCAGCGGAGAAAGAATCCCTCCCTTCAGGGCGTGAACTTGTTCAAAAGCCTCGCACAAGAAAATGAAATAATAGGCACGCCAGTGTCGTTCATTGAATTTGTAGCGCCCCGCCAGGGCGCAGGGGATGCGCGTAGCGAATCCCTCCCTCCTTGATTCTTCCACCAAGCCATTTTTTCTTTAGGATGCTTTTAAAGCGTAGCGGAGAAAGACTCCCTCCCATGTGCCTCATACTCTATTGACGAGCCTTTCTTGAGGGCGGCTTGCTGCCCGTTGATGGTGAGTA
>DAIREJ010000142.1:0-5987 GCA_036795635.1 Sodaliphilus sp. | reverse complement strand
CCTTGTAGTCGATGTACTTGATACCGCTGCGTTTGAAACGGCAGTATTTCTTCTTACGGGTGTCAACCGACAGGGGAGTCAGATAACGGATTTCGCCCTGATTGTTGGGTCTTACTTGTTCTTGTGCCATAGTTTTTACTTCCTAAAAATCATTTGGTTAAACGTTACTCTTTGGTCTCTTCGTTTGCCTCAACAGCGGGAGCCTCTACCACGGGTGCTTCCTCTACCACGGGTGCCTCAACAGGTGCGGGAGTCTCCTCTACAACGGGAGCCTCGGCCTCAGCAGCCTCCTGGGCAGCGCGCTCTTCCTGTTTGGCCTTGCGCACGGCGCGACGCTTGATAGCATACTCGGCAGCGTACTTGTCCAGACGGAAGGTGAGGAAACGAATCACCTTCTCATCGCGGCGATAAGCGGTCTCCAGCTTATCAACGATGGTGGCTTCGCCCTCAAACTCAATCAGGGTGTAAAAACCAGTGTTCTTGTTCTCGATGGGATATGCGAGCTTGCGCAGTCCCCAGTTCTCTTCGTTCTCGATGTTGCCACCGTTGTCGGTGAGCACCTTCTTGAACTTTTCTACCGTTTCCTTCATCTGATCATCAGACAAAACGGGAGTTAAAATGAAAACGGTTTCGTACTTGTTCATAAATCGTTAAAAATAAATTGATTAATAAAAAATTTCGCGTAAAAGCGGGGCAAAGTTACAAAGAATTTCCGAATTGGCAATCCTTTTCCCATTATTTTAACAAAATAAATTCACGGCATTGTCCTGTCCAGTCTCTCCAATTATTCCAACCTCTCCAGTTTCTGAAAAAACGATTACTGTCCCAATGCTTGGTTGATGACGCGGATGTATTCGTCCCTGGAATAGAGGCCGATGATGGTCTTGGGCTCGCCCTTGAGAGGACAGATGAGCAGCATGGGGATGTTGCGGATGGCAAATGCTGCAGCGATGTTTGGGTTCTCGTCCACGTTGATACGATAGAAGTCCACCTCGCCATTGTAGTGTTGGGCGATTTCACGCAGGATGGGCGCCAAACGGCGGCAGGGCATGCACCAGTCGGCGTAAAAATCCACGACAACGGGCCGTGGACTGATTAGGTCCCAATCCTGTGCGTCCCAGTCGGCAATGATCTCTTTGAATTCAATCTGGTCGATAGGGTGAACGGTATAGACGGTGTCAATCACCCTATCATCGTTATCAATTAATCGCATTTGGGCATTGGTGCCAACCGACACCAATGCTACCATTACGAAAAACAATATCTTCTTCATAAAAAACTCTTAACTCCTAACTGATTATTGGTGCGCCTTGCGCAGCAGGTCGTTGACCGTCTTGACGGGGTTGAATGTGTCGATGGGTACCTCGATGAAGATGGTATTCCAGTTGCTCATCGAGCCGTTCCACAAGCCGGGCAGCTCCAGAGCTTTGATATCTACACCGTCCTTGCTCTTGATGCTGATGAGGCCGGTCTCTGAATCGACAAACTTGCGCAGGTCAAACTTGATGCCCTTGTAGTCCTTGATGTAGCACACCAGGTCAACGGGGTTGAAGTGCGTGCCGTTCTTCATCATCTCCATGGCGGCCTCGTCGTCGGGATTGATTTGTGCCGACTCAAGAATCTGCGGTGAGATGGAGCCGTCGGCGTTATAGGCTAGATAAGGGCCTCCACCAGGCTCGCCCTCGTTGGGTACGACGCCGCACACGCGAATGGGACGGTTGAACTTGTCACGCAGCCAGGCTGCGAGGGCCTCGTCGTCCATGTCCTTGGTTGCTGCATCGTTGATGCATAGTGTCTGGCGGGCATAGCGCAGCATCGCCTTGAGGTCGCTGCTCTTGACGTCGCCCTTGTCAAGCATCTCGAGATATTTCTTCAACTGGCGCTGAACCATCACGAGGTAGCCGCCGATGATTTTTTTGTAGCGGGTGCTTACGCTGCGCAGCCTCAAGGGCACCACGTTGTCGATATTCTTGATGAAAACCACATCCGAGTCCAGCTCGTTCAGGTTTTCGATCAGGGCGCCATGGCCTGCAGGACGGAACAGCAGGTTACCATCCTTGTCGCGATAGGGGGTGTTGTCCATGTTCACTGCAATGGTGTCGGTCGAGGACTTCTGCTCACTCAACGTGATGTCATATTTCACACCCCACACTTTTTCCATCAGGGGAACTTTGGCTTTGATGAGTCGCTCAAAACCTGCGCGATGTTCGGGCGACACGGTGACATGCAAGCGCACGTGGCGATTGCTGTCGGCGGCATACTGGGCACCTTCTTCAAGGTGTTCCTCAAGCGGCGTGTGCACGGTGCCGGCAGCGGCACGGTGGAACTTGAGCAGGGCTTTGGGCAGAGCTCCGTAGTTCATACCCTCCTTTAGAAGCAAGGCCTTGAGCACATCGGCATAGCGATTGTCGGCAACAAGCTCACTGACGTTTTTCTGATAAAGATTCACGCAGGTCTTGTTCAGCTGCGGATAGAATGCAAACTGGGTGATGTTGTCAAAGAACTGGCGTTCAAAGTCGGTCTCGGGTTGCGTCTTGCCCTCGTTGATAAAGGCGAACAGGTTCTTGAACATGCGGCTCGCAGCCCCCGAGGCGGGTTGGAATTTCTCGATGTTGGCACCCTTGCCCTGATATTCTTTCCAGAGTTTGATGCACTGTGTCTGTTGCTTGGCATCAAGCCGTGTGATGCCGTTGCCCACGGTGGCGACGGCGTCAAGTTTGAGCCACGGGAAACCGGTTTCAAAGCGCTTGAGTTGGGTCTCGATAACCGACTCGTCAATGCCTTTTTGGGCCATCAGTTGTTTGTCTTTGTCGTTGAACATAATCTGTAAAGGTGTTTAAATTTTTCCCCAAAATTACATTTTTACCGACGTTCTTGCAAGCGAATTGACGTAAAAACATTAATTTTGTGTGAAAAATCCTTCCAGTAGAGAGAAATGGCATTGACACATGAATACTTCACTGAACAGGAAAAGCCACAGTTGCTGAGGCTTGTCAGGGAATTGAACGCCAAACTCGGTGAACAGTTGTCATGCCGCGATATCAACACGCTGCACGACCTGATCAAGAACGGCATTGTCGAGGCAGACCTTTTCCGCCGTGACCAATATGGCCTGAATCCTGTTCTGCGCCACTTGAACACTGCTGTCACCTTGTGCAACTCCATTGCCCCCGATCGTGCCATGGTCATCGCCACGATGCTTTACAACCTGTGTCGCAACGACTATCTTGACGTGGCACGGGTGAAGACGCTTTTTGATGAAGATATCGCTAAGCTGGTGCATGGGCTGCTGCATGTCGCACCGCTCTACAAGAAACAGGCTGCCGTTGAAAATGAGAATTTTCACAGGTTGCTGCTCACCTTTGCCGAGGATGTCCGTGTCATCCTCATCATGACGGCCGACCGTCTGGCGCTCATGCGTGCCATCAACCATCATCCCAACGAGAAATTTGTGCATGAGATTGCCAGCGAATCGCGTTACTTGTATGCGCCATTGGCACACAAATTGGGACTGTACGCCATCAAGACCGAGTTGGAGGATATCTCGCTCAAGTATTTGAACCGCAAGGTCTTTACACGTATCGCCAACCGCCTGCGTGAGACAAAACAGGAGCGAGACAAGTATGTAGAGGACTTCATCAAGCCCATCAAGCAGCGCCTTGATGCTGAGGGACTGGAGTATGAACTCAAGGGTCGCACTAAATCAATCAACTCCATTTGGCAGAAGATGCAGAAGCAGGATGTGGACCTGAACGGCATCTATGACTTGTTTGCCATTCGCGTCATCTTGGACACGACGCCCAAGGACGAAAAACGTGCTTGCTGGCTGGCATTCTCAATTATTACCGATATCTACAAGTCCAACCCGTCACGCTTCAAGGATTGGATTACCATTCCCAAGAGCAATGGCTATGAATCGTTGCACACCACCGTTTACGGACCCAAGGGCAAATGGGTGGAGGTACAGATACGCACGCGCCGCATGGATGAGACTGCCGAGCGCGGTGTAGCGGCTCACTGGCGTTACAAGGGTATCAAGAGTGACGGCGCCGTGGACCGGTGGATGAACGAGGTGCGAGAGATGCTCGAGGCCAGCGGGCAAGAAGGCCAGATGAGCCTGATGCGCAACATGGACACCAACCTGTATAATAACGAGGTGTTTGTGTTCACCCCCAAGGGCGACCTCTTCCGTCTGCCCCAGGGCGCCACGCTGCTCGATTTCGCCTATCACATCCACACCCGCGTGGGTAGCACTTGCATGGGCGGAAAAGTGGACGGCAAGAACCAGAAGATCAACTACCGCCTCAGGAGTGGGGACACTGTGGAAATCATCACGTCGACCACGCAGATGCCGCGCCTCGACTGGCTTAATATCGCTGTCACCAGTAAGGCGCGTACCAAGATCAAAAACGCCATCAACGAGCGCAGGGCTCGGCAGGCGCAGTTGGCGCGCGAGACCTTGCAACGGCGCTTCAAGAACCGCAAGATAGAGCCCGATGACGCCACGTTGGCTCGTTTGATCAAGAAGATGGGCTACAAGACGACCACCGAGTTTTATGCTGCTATCCAGGAGGATGAAATTGACGTGAACACGGTTGTCGAGCAGTATGAAGACTTGCTGGCCAAGCAGAACGAAACCACTTCGCGTGGCACGGCCGAGGAGTTTGTCCTTCAACAGCCGACAGGTGCCCAGGAGGAAAACTTCAGCGATGATATCCTCACCATTGGCGAGGACGTTAAGGGCGTGAACTACAAGTTGGCGAAATGCTGCAGCCCCATCTTTGGGGACCGCATCGTGGGCTTTATTGCCAGCGACGGAGCCATCAAAATCCATCGCACTGATTGCAAAAACCTGCTCCACCTCAAGCAACGTTACCCTTACCGCATCATCCGCACCCGCTGGACTGGAAAAGCGGGCAGCCAGTTCGTGGCCACGCTCAAAGTGCTCGGTCGTGATGATATCGGCATCGTTTCGTCCATTACATCGGTCATCAACAAGACCGATGAATGCTTGTTGCGCAGCATATCCATCCAGGCCGAGGGCGGACTCTTTGAGGGTGTACTCACCGTCAATGTCAGTCACATCGCCCTGCTGGATGACCTCATCAAGAAAATCCTCAATATCAAGGGCGTCAAACATGTTGAACGCATTTAATCCCTTTTTTACTTCTCCCGCATGCATATCGTTTCAATAGATAAAAAGATTATCAACCAGATGCCAGTGGTCGCCTTCCCTGGGCGCATCCATGTCATCAGCGCCGTCTCTCAGGTCAAGAGCGCTGTCAATGCCCTGCGCACATCGTCTATCGTTGGCTTTGACACCGAGACGCGGCCATGCTTCCGTCGCGGCGAACGCCATCCCATAGCCCTGCTGCAGCTGTCAACCCCGAGCGACGCCTTCCTCTTCCGCGTGAACAAAACCGGCGTTCCTGAGACCCTCAAGCAATACCTTGAAGATGAGACGTGCATCAAGGTGGGTCTCTCCACGAGCGACGATTTCCATCAGCTTGCAAGCATCTGTGACTGCCGCCCTGCCGGTTTCATCGAACTGCAAGAGCTTGTTAAGCAATTCAGCATCACCGATATGAGCCTGCAGAAGATCTATGCCATCCTTTTCCAGATGAAGATCAGCAAGGGACAGCAACTCACCAATTGGGAGGCTCCGCAACTCACCGACGCCCAGCAACGCTATGCCGCTATCGACGCATGGGCGTGTCTCAAAATCTATGAGTTCCTGCAATCAGGAGCCTTCATCCCCGAACAGTCCCCCTACTGGCACGAACTTGTCGAGGAAGAATAACCCGCTTCCCTCCAGTCTAGTCTATCCGGCCCGTCCATTTTCTCCAGTTTTTCAGTAAAAAATCATCCAAAACCCTTGTTTGGCACAGAATTTGTAGTATTTTTGCACGCCGTTTACAACCGGCACACACTTTTGGGGCTGACTGGCTTTGACAGCGTGTAGAGGTGGTAAGCAAGCATGCAGAGCG
>DAIREJ010000141.1:5161-6073 GCA_036795635.1 Sodaliphilus sp. | reverse complement strand
AGTTCAGAGGGGGCTTTGTGTTCGGTGGCGTCCTCGACAATCTTGAGAATGCGCGACATGGCGCTCTCGCTTGCCGGGCGTGAAGCCTCGATGAGCACAGTGCTTTCACTGGCAATCATTCCCGCCAGCACTTCCTTGCCTTGTTCAATGACGCGGGGCAGACTCTCGCCGGTGAGTGCTGCGGTGTCAAAGCTCGCAGCCTGACCCATGAGTGTTCCGTCGATGGGTACGCGCTCTCCAGCCACTACTTCAACGAGGTCACCCACCTTGACTTGAGCGGGATCTACTGTCCTGCGCTTGCTGCCCTCAATGATGACGGCATGGTCGGGACGGACGGCAATCAAGGACTTGATGTTGTCGCGGGCGCGGCTCACGGCGCGATCCTGCAGCGCCTCGCCGATGCAGTAGAGTGCCATCACCGCCACCGCCTCGGGGTATTCCCCGATGGCAAAGGCGCCGACGCTTGCCACCGTCATCAGTAGGAACTCGCTGAAGATTTCTCCTTTTCGCGCCTCCTCGATAGCCTCGTGCAGCACGCCAAGTCCTGTAGGCAGCCATGCCGCGGCATACCATACCAACTGCACCCACTGGTTCTGGAACCATGCCACGCCTGCCGCGTTCAGCGCAATGCCGGCAATCAGCATTGCCAACGACAATGCCGGCTTCCACCATGCCATGCCTTCGTCATGGTTGTGCTCATGTTCGTGATTGTGTATCATTTCCTTCAACCTGTTTTTGATTTCTGCAGGCAAAGGTAATGCTAAACTCTTGCAACCGGGTTGCAAAGTTCAATGTGCAGTAGTTTGGAAGGGAGATTAATAGAGCAGGCGGGCGATGCGGGAGGCGCCGTCCTTCCCGTTCGACCATTCCTCGTAGCGCCGGTTCTCGCCCAGGTAATCCTTCGCGTATTCC
>DAIREJ010000141.1:0-5151 GCA_036795635.1 Sodaliphilus sp. | reverse complement strand
GGCGGGCGATGCGGGCCGAGCCACGTTTGCCGGCGGCGATGCGCGAGAACAGGCGGCGTGTCACGGGGCCGACCAGCCAGCGCCAGCGACGGTTATTGCGGTAACTGTCGCGCAGCGTCTGATAGGCTTCACGGCACAAGGGTTTGGCGTCTTCGGGATAGCCTTCTCGCTCATATTGTGCAGCGAGTACCAGGCGGCGGTATTCGAGCAGGCGCTCGAAGCGCTGCTTGTGTTTGGCTTTGAGTTGTGAGCAGCGCACTTCATTAATCATGATGTCGATGACGTGCTCCCACTGGCCACGGCGGCTGTGGAATTCAGTGCCCGTGATGGAGTCTGCCCCGTTGTGGTTGATGACGACCTGGGATTTGCCGCCCAGGTAGGCGACATGGGGGCGAGCAAGCAGCAGACGTAACCCCAATTCCCAGTCGTTCCACCCTGGCAGATTAATATTCCAACCGTCGGTCGAGGTGAAGAACTCCCGCCTCACCGCATAGCGTTGCGTGGCGAGTTGGCCGTGCAGGATGTGTTGGGCAAACAAATCACGTTTGTGAAAAGGTGCCTGGCGCTTGCTGCCGTCAGGGAAAACAAGTGTCGAACGGGCGCTGATAAGGTCTAGGGCTTTCCCGCGTTTGTTGGCACGTTCTATCTTCCTGACGTAGGAGGCCACCAGCCCCGGTCCCATCTGGTCATCGCTGTCAAAGAATAATACCCACTCGCCAGTGGCTTCTTCAAAGCCGCGGTTACGGGCGGCACCGGCAGTGTGACGCTCCTCCTGGGTGATGACTATGTTGAGGCTCGGGTGTTCTTTGCGGAACGTCTCAAGTACCTGCAACGTATCGTCGGTGCTGCAGTTGTCCACCAGCACCACCTGCAGCGGGCGATAGGTCTGGGCCAACACGCTGTCGAGCGTGGCTTGCACCACGTTGGCGCGGTTATAGACGGGTATGATGATAGATACTTCCATGATTTCGCTGGTAAAGGTAGTGCTTTTTTGACAAATCACAAAAAAAGTCTTATTTTTGCAACCGCTATGAAGATTCTGTTTGCTGGTGACGCAAGTAATATGCACAACTGCCTGGCGCAGGAATTGCGGCGCATGGGGCATGAGGCGACGGTGGCATCCGATGGCTCGCGGTGGATGGATACCCATCGCGACATCAACCTGTTGAGGCGACCGGGGTTGCTTGGCTCGTTCCGCTACCTGTGGGATATCAATCGTGCCTTGCCTTTGATGAAGGACTATGACATCGTTGAGATCGCTTCGCCCATTTTTCTGCGTTTGAGACCCCATCGCATTGCCAAGGTGTTTGATTACCTCAAGGCCAACAACAGGCGCATCGTCCTTTCAGCACTGGCAACCGATATGGTCTATTATGATGCTTGCCATGACGGACACACCTTCCGTTACAGCGACTACATGCTGGGCAACGAGCCTTCGCCCTATGTCAACTCCAGCGAGTATGTAGCACAGCGACAGGATAATTGGAAACAGCCGTTCATGCGCGAGCACAGCGACCACATCCTTGCCGGCATCGACGGCGTGGTGGCCTGCCTCTATGAGTACTATGCGGCTTACAAGCCCCTCATGGGCGATAAGGTGGCCTATGCAGGACTGCCAATAGACATCCGTTCGCTGGAATACCGCCCCTTGGATACCGCTCCCGAGAAAGTACGTCTCTTCATCGGCATTCAGCGCGACCGTCACGTCATTAAGGGCACCGACCGCTTGCTGGCGGCGATGAAACGTGTCCATGACCGTTATCCTGCCATCACCGAACTCGAGGTGGTGGAGAATCTCCCTTACGAGGAATACACGAGGCGAATGCGTGACTCGCATGTGATTCTCGACCAGCTCTACAGTTACACCCCAGCAACCAACGCGCTCATTGCTATGGCACAGGGACTTGTGGCAGTATCAGGAGCCGAGCCCGAGTATTATGACCTCATTGGCGAGACCTTCAACAAGCCTATTATTAATGTGTCGCCCCTGGTCGAGGGTGATATCGACCGCAAGCTATCATGGCTCGTCGAGCATCGCGATCAGCTGCCGCAGATGTCACGCGCCAGCCGCGCCTTTGTCGAGAAGCACAATGACGTTTCCATCGTAGCGCAGCGTTACCTCAACTTCTGGAACACCCTCCTGTAACAATCCCCGTCTATCAGAAAACAAACCGAGCAAATTCTACTGTTGAATTTGCTCGATTTGAATATTGTTTTTGATTTGGCTTCGCCGAACTAAAGGTTCTCGTGCGTGAGCACGATATTTCATTCCAGGCGTTTATATCACATATACTTCGCGACAGCGGCTTTCAGCCTCGTGGCGTCCTCGATGCGCTCGACAATCTCACCTCCACGTATAATAAACATGGTGGGAATGCCCATCACGTTGTAGTTACCCACGTTTTGGGAGTTGATGCTCATCGGGTCATATACCGTAATCCAGGGCAGGTTCTGGGCCGACTGGCGCCATGCCACGTTGTCTTGGTCAAGGCTCACCTGGTAAATCTCGAGACCGCGGCTGTGGTATTGCTTGTAGATGTCGTTGAGCAACCGGTTGACTTGAGGGGAGAACTCGGCGGTGTAGGCAGTGAAAGCAAGCACTACAAGACGGTTTGAGGTGGCTACTTCGGACAAGGCATACGTTTTGCCGGTGTAGTCCTGAAGCTTGATGTCGATGATCGAGGCCACGTCGGCATACACGGTATCCCTGGGAGCACTCATCGCACGGCGGCGACGTTGTCCGTCAAGCAGCAGGTTAACCAGATACTCGGTGCGGGGGTCATTGGGGCGGAACGAGTTGAACGCATTGGCAACGGCACCGATAAAGCGCAGGTCATTATCGTTCATCGGGTCAAACAGGGGTTTGCCGTCTATATATTTGTTGATGGTGTAATAGGCGACGATACCGTTAGGGTCGGCTGCGATTTGACGGGCCAGCTGGTCTTTCCAGGCCTGCTTTTCGGCTTCGGTGCCCTTGCCGCCAGCAAACTGCATCGCCTCTTTGTCAATCTTCATTACCTGTTCGGCATGTTCGCTGCCACTGATGGTATAATCGGTGGCAAAGTTGGGCAAATGGGCGATGAGCTTCAGATGGTCCAAACTGTCAACTGGGAAGCAGATGGCCTGGTTGCCGCAACGCAGTTGGTAGATGTTGGGAACCTCGGGAGCAGGAGCACTCACGCTGAAGTTGCCGTTCTTGTCCACTTTCACGGTGTCGATAATGAACCAGGAGCCGTTACTTGATTCTTCCAGCACCAGGGTGGTGGTATCGTTAGCGCCCTCCACGGTTCCCTCAATATGGAATTTGTTGCCGTTACAAGCCGTCAGCATGACAACAGCAGCGATAAACAATAAAATTTTCTTCATTTCTCTTCTTGTAGCATGTTGTTGAAAAATCGTGCGAAATTACACTTTTTTTCTCACCCCGCCAAATTCTGTCGTGCCACTTTTGCAGGAGGCGTTATTCTGTAATATCCGTGGCAGGTTCGGTGGAAAGTTCAACAGCGGGGAAAGAGGTGAGCGCGACGGCGTGGTTGGGACGCAGGACGGCCTGGTCGATGACGGGTTCCAGAGCGGTCTTTCTATTGGCGTTCATGGTAGTCGTACCCATGCTCTTGATGGCGGGACGCATGGCGCGGTACTTGGGCATGCACCTGCCGATGTCTGCGCCGATGTAGGTGGGGTCGCAGATGAGATAGAAATCACCGTTGTAGTCATAGCCGTAGCCTCGCGTGAAGCAGTCGGTGAAATGCACTGCGGTGCACTCGTGGTCGGGATATTCAACAAAATGGACGTCAAGCCCCAACAAGGAGCGGATGAGTACGGCATAAAGGATAGATCGGTCTTCGCAATCGTTCTCGTCATAATAGAAGTTTTCCTCAACGAAATTCACCTTGTAGCGGCCATATTGGTTGGCGTCCTTGTTGTACCCGAACACATGTTGCACAAAATGCAGCAGGGCGTTGGCGGCTTCACATTGCGACATGTCCTCCAATTGGGGCTTCAGTTGTTCCGAGATGGTTTGGTGGAACTGAGGCAGCACGACCGACGTGGCATAGCACTGGACGTCCATCAGCGGGTAATCACTCAGCATTTCAATGATGCTTGGATTAATGGAGCAGACGATGTGGATTTGCCCGTCGTCCAGGTCGCACAGTTTGTCCTCGCCCGAGCGCACTTTCAGCGTCTTGCCCTCGAACAGCAAATTGAAGGGCTGCCGCTTGCCGTCGTCCTTGATGGGGTCGCACGGGTATATGACCGAACGCTCGTTCAGGTTGGCCTCCAGGTTGTCAAAGAAAAGGTAATAATCCTTGCCCTTAATCTTGATGAAGCTGCGCTCATACACATCCTGCTCAAAGGGTACCAGCAGCAACAGTTGCTGTTCGGTGCGAGCTAGGCGCACATCATAGCCCATTGTCACCAGCAGGAAATGCTCCAACAGCACCCTGTCCCTGGGTGTGCTCTCGGGCAGGAGCTCGTCAACATATTTCCTCACCAGTTGGAACACAAACCAGTCGTTCAAGCCCAATTCGTCAGATAGCGAACGCAACGAGGCTACAATCGCATCAGCGCCGGCCTTTTGGTAGGTATGCCAGGTCTGGTTGACATCGTGATTGCGCACCGACTTCACCTTGATGGTATTGAGTTTTGCGACCTGCAACTGCTGGCCATAGAAACTGAAAGCCAACTCGTTCGCAGCGATCGACGCTTGGGCTGCTATGGGCATCAATGTCCCCTGTCCTGCCACTGGCAGCGCCAACAGCAAGGTAAGACAGCACAGTAAAATCTGTCGTGGTATGTAGAGAAATGTCATAATTAGGTCATAATTAGGTATTTTATCAAGTTATCGGCGCAAATATACTCATTTTTTGAATAAAAACAAATTATTTGGCTATATTTCTCACATATGTTGTCAACTCTTTGTCTTTTTTGTTGTCCAAGTTGTCTGAAATGAAAGCAGGCGGCACCGTTGTGGCACCGCCCGCTGTGTTTGTGGGATAGGGTAATGGAGATTACCCGAAGTTGTCGTAGTGAATGGACGAGGGATCAACACCCAGCGAGTCAAGCACCTCGTTGACGGTCTGACTCATCATGCCGGGGCCGCACATGTAGTATTCGCAGTCCTCGGGGGCCTCGTGGTTGGCCAGATAG
>DAIREJ010000140.1:213-6100 GCA_036795635.1 Sodaliphilus sp. | reverse complement strand
GTCCTCCCAGGATGTGAGGCGGAAATTCCCAGCCGAACATTAATGCTTTCATATCGTATTCTTGTTTTATTTGTCGATGATGTGAAGGTTTTTGAAGGTGCGCAGAACACGCAGAATGCCGCCCACGTTGGCAGCGAAGCTGACGGCACCGCGGCCAGTGAAGGGCGGGTTGCCGTCAAATAATTCGCTCAGTGAACCGATGCACCCTTCTTTCATCTCGTCTTCAAAGCCGATCATCATACGCTCGATGAACGAGATGCTGTTGATGCCGAACACGCGGATGTAGGCCTTGCTGTAGAAGTCCATCAGCCAGGGACGGGCGCTGCCGGCATAGTAGGCCGTCTGGCGCTCTTCGGGCGTACCCAGATACCAGGGAATGTAGCCGTAGCTGTTGGGGCTCAGCGTGCGCAGGCCCTTAGGTGTCAACAACTCACGGGTGGTGATGTCAAGCACGCGTTTGCGCTGACGGCGATCCAGCGGGCTGTAGTCCACGGCGGCGGCGATAATCATGTTGGGACGTACGCTCAGGTCAGTATAACTTCCGTTCACATAGTCATACAGATAGCCGTAATCGGTCATAAACGTCTCTATGAACGCGGGCTTGCACTTGTCGGAAATCTCGTTGCAACGGGCGACAAACGCTTTCTCTTCTTCACGCTCGCCGAACAGCTCTTCCACGGCAAAACGCAGCGCATTGTACCACAGGGCGTTGAATTCCACCAGATAGCCCGTGCGCGGGATGAGCGGTGTGCCGTTGGGGTGGGTGCTGTTCATCCACGAGACGGGACGCAGGGTGCCGTCGGTGGAAACAAGACCGTTGGAATCTAATTTGAGGTCGGGGTGTTTGCCATCGGCAATGAAGTTGATGAGGTCCTTGACAAGTTGGCCGTAGCGTTCACGCGCGGCGTCGGCATTCAGGTCATGCGCATAGCGTTGCACCGCCCAGATAGCCCACAAAGGAATATCAGGCAGGTCTAAACCGTCCAGATGCTTGTCTAGGGTGCCATCACGCATCCAGTCATAGAGGGCGCGCTGTGCAGTATCCATAATGAGCTCAAAGTCCTGGCGGTGGTGTACCGACAAGGTGCAACCCGGCAGCGCGATAAACTCGTCACGGGCACGAATCTTGAACCAGGGATAACCTGCCAGCAGGTAGTGGCCCTCTTTATTGGTGATGTAGAACTGCTTGGCGCTGTTCTTCATGCAGTTGTAGAAGCTTGTGCGCGGGGTGCGAGGCTTGATTTCGTCTTCATACATCTTGGTCAGCGTCCTTGTGTTCACTTCCTCGATGCCTGCCGAGAAGATGAGCGGCTCGCCCTTCTTGATCTCAACTTCGAAATAGCCCGGCACATACAGGTCCTCGCTGTAAGGAATACCGCGTTCCTGGTCCTTGATGTACTCGATATTCTTGTACCAGTGCGGGTCATAGACGAACTTGGGCTTGTGGTTCATCTGCATGAACAGGGTAGGGTAACCCTCATACATGCAGGTGGCAATGCCGTTGCTCACTTCTTGGTATTCGCGGTTAGCAACAGCATTTTCAACGCACAGGTCGTTGGCGTTGCGGAAGGCCAGGAACGGCCTGAACTGCAGCGTCGTTGCCGAGTGGGCGTCCACTAGCGTGTAACGGATGAGGATGCGGTTCTCGTGAGTGATGAAAATCTTCTCCTTTTTCAGGATTACGCCGCCCACGCGGTAGGTCGACGTGGGAACGCGTTCGCAGTCATACTCGCGGATATACTTGTGTCCGTTGGGGCTGTAGGTGTCACCCTTGTAGCGGTGCAGACCCAGGTTGAAGGGTGCACCGTGTTGGATGACGGTCTCGTCGAGCGTGGACAGCAGCACATGGTTGTTGTTGTCAAGCTCTGGAACGGGGATGACCAACAGACCATGCTGCTTGCGGGTGTTGCAGCCCACAATGGTAGTGCAGTGATAGGCACCCGACTGGTTGGTGCGCAGCATCTCTTTGGGCAGTGACTGCTGCAGGTTGATCATCAGGTTCTTATCAAATTTCAGATAACTCATAGGCTATATTTTGTTTATAGGTTATTTTTGAATAATGATTCCCAATCTCACACATCCTCGGGTAACGTGGGTGGCACTAGGATGCGGATGCCACGTTGCTTGTTCTCGATTACCAGCCTCGCAGGCATCATCATCGGATCGCCGTCGATGTGCATGACGTCGTCATGGTCACGTTCAATCACCACGTGCTTGCCGCGATAGATGCTCACGTGATGATCGTGTCCCAACTGTCGCAGGAACAGTCGTGCGCCAATGAGCGGGCTCTGAACGAGGCTGAACGGGTGCATCACAGTGACGTCAATCAGGCCGTCCTGCATGCTGGCACGTGGAGCGATATAGGCGTTGTTGCCATATTGTGCCGCATTGCAGCAGGCGATGACAAACGCTTTTTCTTGTATTTGCGTCCCATCAATGTCGATGTTGTATTGTTCGGGGGCATAGTTGAAGTACTCGGTGAGTGTCGTCTTGATGTACGTGATGAAACCGCGAGTGCCCTCGTTAGCGAACTTGTCGCTCACTTTAGCGTCAAATCCCATGCCGCATGTGCAGAAGAATGGCTTGCCGTTCACCGTGCAGTAGTCAAACTCACCCACCACGCCATTGTTGAGCACTTGCAGCGCTCGGCTTGCGTTCATCGAGATGCGCAGGTGGCGTGCCAGACCGTTGCCCGAGCCACAGGGCACGATGGCAAGGACGGTCTTAGTGCCGCACAGGGCGGAGCCCACCTCATTGACCGTGCCGTCACCGCCAATGGCAACCACCACATCAATGCCGTCCTTCACGGCGTCGGCGGCAATCTCGCGGGCATGACCGGCATATTCGGTCACGATGATGCTCACGTCATTCTTGTCATGGTTCACCGCGGTGTCGATCAGGCGGGGAATCTTGTTCTTGTTGCCTGTTCCCGACACGGGATTGATGATGGCGAGTATGTGTCTGCGTTTTTCCTCCATTCCCTGCAAAGATAATACTTTTTTATGTGATTTTTTTGATAATAAGCGATTTTGAAATATTTTTGTGGAAAAATTATTAACAATCTTGATTTGACCTTACTGTAAATAATGAAGAAAGTGAGCGTAAACCTTCTGACTAACGTGATTTTGCTGCTTGCTGGCATCATCCTCATTATTTTTCATGGTGTGCCCAGCATCATGTTGTGGGCAGTCCGCGTCATGGGCGCGATGTTCGTGTTACCCGCTGTGATTTACCTGGTCATGGTTGCTGTGCGTCATGCCGATGCACGCACCAGTACCGACTATTTGGGTGTCTTGCCTGCTGTGGGCGGGCTGTGCTTCGGCCTGGTCATGATAATCAAGGCTCACCTGTTCGACGGCATCCTGCAGATGCTGATGGGAATTTTGCTGCTCGCTTTGGGCCTGTTCCACGTCATCTACCTGCTGATGTCCAGAGACACCCTCAAAATCAAGGGGTGGTATCACTTGTGCCCGATATTGGTTGTGCTGTGCGGCATCCTGTCACTCGCGCTGCCGGCCTTGCGCGACAATGTTTCGCTCGTTGTCCTCATCACGGGCATCTGCCTGCTGCTGTTCAACTTCACCAGCCTGCAGGAGTACCTCGCTGAACGCCGCCTTCGTCGTGCCTTGTCAAAACCTGCCACCGAATTGGCGCCTGTCGCCGATGATTCAGCTGTAGAAACAACGATCAACACCGATGAGCTTGAGTAACGTAATCAATGAACTGATTTTGTTCATGAGCTACCCCAGAGCAAACAGTACCGAAATCGGAGACGACGTCCATGCCTGCGTGAATTGCGGGCATGAGTATCAAGGCAACTTCTGCCCCGCTTGCGGCCAGAAGGCCACCGCAGGACGTATCACTTGGGACACCGTGCGCAGCGGTGTGATGGACGTGTGGGGACTGGGGTCTCGATCCTTGCTCAAGTCCTTGTGGAACCTGATTGTTCACCCCGGCAGTTTCATCAGTGATTACATTAACGGCAAGTGGCAGGTGAGTTTCCCGCCTGTCAAGATGTTGGTGATCGTGGCGGTCTTGCTCTATTTTTTGGGTCGGCTGATTTATCCCGAGTTTTGGAACGAGTTGTTTGATGAGAATGTGGAGAGCACAGCGGCGGGGGTTGGCGGTTTTGTCGACACTGTGGTTTATTGGATTGTTTCGCACCCGGAGTGGTCGATCCTGTTCTTGTTCTCATTCCTGATTGTTCCCACATGGTTCGTTTTTCGCCACGCTCCATGCAACACGCGTCACACGCTGCCGCAGGGCTTCTTCATCCAGGTGTTCATGAGTGTTCAGTTCTACCTGTGGCTGTTTTTCTGCTCGTTCGTTCTCAAGCTGTGCGGCCTAGGCTTGGACCTTGTCATGACCATCTCGTTTGCCGTAGGAATGCCGCTGATGGTGTGTGTTGACTACAAATCGCTGTTCGGTTACGGATGGTGGGGTACGTTTTGGCGAGTAGTGGTGGTCTACAAGTTCGCTTATCTGTTTATGGCATCTATTATTATTTTAACGGTTTTATATGACCGATTGGTTTTGTCGATAGGAGGAGACCTCTCGATTCCGGTGCTTCTGGTCAGACTCCTGTGCATCATCGCGTTGATTATGCTGGTCATTTTAGTCATCGACATGATTAACCGCAAGAGTTGGCGCTCGGCAGGGTGGCTCAAGGCGCTGCGGTTACCGCTCATCACGCTGGGTGTGCTACTGGTCCTGCTGGTTGTCGGCGAAATAATCAGACCAGGAGCATTATCCGCCATCTTTGATATGTTGTTTTTAGAATGATTGAGAATATATTGATAGATGTCTTCACTGAAAGAAAAATATAAACAGTTCCGCCGGTGGCAGCAGCAACCGTTTGATTATCAAGATGACCATGAGCATCACCGGTGTTGCAACTGCGGTGCCGAATTTGCGAGCAATTATTGTCCCCGATGCGGCCAGCGGGCGATTTTGGGCCCCATCAACTGGCACAATGTGTGGCAGGGAGTGATGGATGTGTGGGGCGTCGGCACTCGCTCGTTGCCCTTCACGCTGTGGCAACTGTTGTGGCGTCCGGGTTATCTGATACGTGATTACATCAGCGGCAAGCGACAGGTGAGTTTCCCGCCGGTCAAGATGCTGGTGGTCATGGCCGTGCTTTTGGCGCTGGTCTATGGCCTGCTGGGGCTCGGTTTTGAGGATTCGGTAGATGATGAGACGGGCAAGAATGCGGTGCAGGACTTTCTGCAGGGCGACTTCTATAACTGGATGAGCAACCACATCCATTGGGCTGTGCTCATGAGTTTCTCGTTGTTTATCGTGCCAGTGTGGTTCATCTTCCGATTGGCACCTCGCTTGCCTCGCCACACTTTGCCCCAAGGCTTCTTCATACAAGTGTTTATCGGGGTGCAGTTCTTGCTGTATCTGCTGATGATAACGCTGGTCTTATACCTGATTCCCCCGGTGTCGGGCAGTGGTGATGATGCGGCTGGTTTCATGCTCGTGCTGGTGCTGCCGCTCATGCTGTTGTGTGACTACAGGCAGTTGTTCGGATACAGCTGGTGGGGGACACTGTGGCGTGTCGTGGTCGCTGTCTCTCTGGCCATTATTGTGTCCAAGGTGTTGGTTCGCGCCGGTGGTTTGTGCTATTATCTTTTTGTGGAAGATTGGTCCTTGGGCCTCAAATATCTCCTGGGTGCTCT
The DNA here is from genome assembly GCA_036795635.1 of Sodaliphilus sp. Taxonomy (GTDB): domain Bacteria; phylum Bacteroidota; class Bacteroidia; order Bacteroidales; family Muribaculaceae; genus Sodaliphilus. The sequence goes on along the minus strand of DAIREJ010000140.1, from coordinate 419 downwards.
TGACCACTTGGCGTTGATGTGGATAGCGCTGGAGGTCGTCTTACTGATTAACGCTAAACCCTGGCACAATGGCATTGCTTGGATCAGGATACTGCGACGCCCCCTGATCGCTGCAGCGGCGTTTTTGTTGACGACGGCCGCATGTGGACAGCTTGGTGTCGAAAATTCGGTGACCAACTTGATCAAGTCATTGCAGATGATGTTTC
>DAIREJ010000140.1:0-203 GCA_036795635.1 Sodaliphilus sp. | reverse complement strand
GCTCGTGGGATTGCAGAATAAACAAGCGACGCGCCCTCCACTTGATGGGAAGGGCGCGTCGCTGTGTCTTGTAGTAACTGCCGTGAGCGCTCACGGCGGTGTTGTAATGTCTTCTTATTTCTTCTTGCGGTTGCCGTAGCGCTGCATAAACTTGTCCACGCGACCTGCGGTGTCGACGAGCTTCTGCTTACCGGTGAAGAACG
>DAIREJ010000139.1:0-6240 GCA_036795635.1 Sodaliphilus sp. | reverse complement strand
ACCTCTTCTTCTACGACCAGCTCGAGAAGGCCAACCTGATGCTGCAAGGCGTGATCGACTGTGCCGACAAGCCCATTGACGACACACGTGTGCAGTTCTTCTTCCACCACCCGATGAACGATGGCGGCACTTTCTGCGGCGCGGCCGACCTGGCCGAGAAATACGGCCTCGTGCCCGTTGAAGTACAGCCCGAGACCTACTCGGCCGAACGCACCTCACGCATGAGCCAACTCATCGCATCCAAGCTGCGTGAATTCGGCCTGGAGCTGCGACAGATGGTCGCCGACAAAAAGAGCAAAAAGGCCATCAACCAACGCAAGACCGAGATGCTCGGCACCATCTATTCCATGCTCTCGCTCACGTTGGGCGAGCCCATCAAGTCGTTCACCTACGCCTTCCGCGACAAGAACGGCAAGGCCGTAGGCCCCGCACGCACCTACACCCCGCAGGAATTCTACCGCGAGACGGTAGGCGGGCCCATCAACGGCACATTCATCATGGCGATGAACGACCCCCGCAGGGAATACTACAAGACCTACGAGGTGGAATATGACCGCCACACCTACGACGGACACAACTGGCGCTACGTCAACCTCCCCATGGAAGACATCGCAGCCATGGCCATCGCTTCGCTCCAAGATTCCACCAAGCTCTATGCCAGTTTCGACGTGGGCAAACAACTCAACCGCGACAACGGCTACCTCGCACTCGACAACTTTGACTATGCGACCCTGTTCGGCACCACGTTCTCTATGGACAAGGCCCAGCGCATTGCCACATTCGACAGCGGTTCAACGCACGCCATGACCATCTGCGCCGTCGATCTTGACGAGAATGGCAATCCCATCAAGTGGAAAGTGGAGAACTCCTGGGGTGGCGACAGTGGACACAAGGGATACATCATCATGACCAACGAGTGGTTCAACGAGTATTCCTTCCGCTTGGTTGTAGACAAGAAATACGTGCCGCAGCACATCCTCAAGGCTGCCGAGACTAAGCCCGTGATGGTCATGCCCGAAGACCCCCTCTTCGGCACTGATGATTGACAACGGAAAACAACAAACTACGAATTACGTTAATTTAGCATCCCACTGTAGGGCCACGCCAGGGCGAGGCCGTTCGGTAATCTGCTAAGATTATCTACGACAACTCAAACAACTTAAACAACTAATATGATAGTTGTAAAAAGTTGTTTGAGTTGTCGTTAAACAGGGCCGCAAGATGATGCTCCTACTTTAGAAGTAGTCGAAGGCGACGATTGTGTCAACGAAGCGGTGGACATAGTCGCGGGCGGTGGCGGGCCACTGGAAGCCGTAACGGTAGAGCACCTGGGTGGTGTAGTCGTTGTCGGCTTCAATCCAGCGCATCTGGTGGGTGGTGCTCAGGTTGTAGGCCATGAGCGGTCGCAGCAGGGTGACAAGGTCGGGATTATCCATCATCCGATCCAAAGCCTCCTGGAATTCTTCCTTTTCCACTCGCTTCAATGTGATGCCTGCGTCGGCAAAGCCGTTGAGGATATCAGCAAAGTACGGGTGGTGGATGTTATAGGGATGGAAGACGATGCAGTCCTTGGGCGTCGTCGCCAGCAACATGATGGCATGAGCCACATCATCGATGGGCGAGAACTCGAAGGTCTGGCTGAGCGCTTCGTAGGGCACCATGCCGATGATGACATAGGCTCGCAGCAATGCCAGGAAGTTGTTGGTATTGAAGTTGATTTGGAACTCGCCGTCCTTCTGGCGGGCCGAGAGGTTGCCCACACGCATGATCTTGGCATCAAGGCCGTGATGGAAAATGGCGTCAAGCACCAGTTCCTCGGCCTTGAACTTGGAATAGACATACTTGTTGGCGTCGATGTTCTGGCCGAGCCACAAATCCTGCTCGGTGAGCTTGACATCAGGTCCCGGCACACCATCGACACTCAGACCTGCAATGCTGGTCGTGGAGATGTGGATGAGACGCGAGCCGGTGCGCAGACAGAAGGTGATGAGGTGGCGCACACTCTCGATGTTGACCAGTTCAATATCGTTGCCGGCCGAGAAGTGCTTCACATTGGCCACGCAATTGACAACGGTGAGGCCCTTACTGTCAATGGAGTCGAGAGCACCAGGCTGGGTCACCTCGGCAGCAAAGGCCGAAACGCGCTCATCGAAATGCCTGAACGCCTCGGTCTCGCCGAAGTAATAGAAGTACATGGTCTTGAGGCGGCGTAGCGGATCTTCGCCACCACTGATGCGTAGCGGACACAAGATGTGGCCCTCGTGGGTCGTGAGCAACTCATTGAGGATGTGCATGCCCAGATAGCCCGTGGCACCCGTGAGCAACACGTCGCCCACAGGTTGGCGCTCACCGCCAAGGAAGGTCTTGAGGTTGTTACGCTTGAGCTGAGCATTGAGGGCCGAGAGTTGAGGATTGGCGGCAGCAGCCGCTTCGCTCTTCACGTCCTTCACTTCACTCGTCGCACTTGACGCTGCATCGTCTTCACCCTTTTCTTTCACAAAGGCAGCCAATGCCCTTGGCGTCGTGTTGTTGAACAAGTCGTTGAAGACAATCTGCACACCGTTCTTGCTGGCTTCGACTATGACCTTGATGGCGTTGAGGCTAGTGCCGCCAATCTCGAAGAAATCGTCGAGAGCGCCTACCTGCTCGATACCCAAGACCTCCGAGAAGATGCGGGCAAAGAGCTGTTCGGTTTCGCCTTCGGGAGCCACATAGTCAATGCTGCGCTTCAGCTCGGGCATGGGCAGCACCTTACGGTTGATTTTGCCGTTGGGCGTCATCGGCATGGTATCGAGGCGCATATAGGTGTCGGGCACCATGTATTCGGCCAACGACGACGCGGCAAGGGCGGCGCGCAGGCTTTCATCATCGATATTGGAACCCTCGACCACGGTATAGTAGAGCACCAGATGCTCGTTGCCCATCACCTTGCGCACCTCGGCAGCAGCCTGTCGCACGCCCTCGATGTTGAGCGCCTTGCTTTCAATCTCGCCTAGCTCGATGCGGAAGCCGCGCAGTTTCACCTGCGTGTCGATGCGCCCCATATACTCGATCTGTCCGTCCTCGTTCCAGCGGCATAGGTCGCCAGTGTGGTACATGCGGACGGGCCGTCCCCAGCGGTCTTTCTTCACGAACGGACAATCGACGAACGACTTGGCTGTGCGCTCGGGCAGGCGCCAGTAGCCGCGTCCCACCTGCACGCCTGCAAAGCACAGCTCACCGGCCACGCCTTGCGGCACCAGGTTCCCGGCCGTGTCCACGATGAAGTTCCAGTTGTTGGCTACGCTCTGGCCGATGGGAATGTTCTCGATGCGTTGTCCGGGCGCGATGCTGTAGTAGGACGTGTCGTCGGTACACTCCGTCGGGCCATAAACGTTGATAATCTCGATGTGGTCGCTATAAACGCCATCCATCTTCTCGCCACCACCCGTGGTGAAACGGATGGGCAAGTCGTCGAAGGTGTTGAGCAGCAGGCAAGTCATGGCCGTGGAGTAGCCGCCACCAGTAATCTGATGGTCAATGAGGAACTGGCGTATGGCATTCAGGTCCTTGCGAATCTCGGTGGGCATGACGTGGAACGAACCGCCCAGCGTGAGCACGGGATACATGTCCTCGATGTGGGCGTCGAAGGAGAATGAGCGGTGGCCGCTGATGCGGTCGGCAGCCGTCAACTTCTCCATGTCGATGACCACGGCGATGAAGTTGCGCAAGCCTGCCTGATGCAGCATCGCGCCCTTAGGCTTGCCCGTGGAGCCCGAGGTGTAGATCATGTAGGCCAGGCCATCGGGACGCGACAGGTCAATAGCCCCCATCGGGGAAGCCTCATCCACCCCGGCCATGAAGTCGTCGATGAAGAACGTGCGGGCCATGGCGGTGTCGAAGTCTCCTTCGGCCTGTTTGGCGGCCAGCACCTCGTGCGAGGTGATGAGCACCTTGGACTCGGAGTTCTCGAGCATATAGCTCAGACGCTCGTTAGGATATTCAAAGTCAAGGGGCGTATAGGCGGCACCAGCCTTGTGGATGGATAATACCGACAGCGGGAATTCCTTGGTACGGTCAAGCATGACGCAGACAAAGTCGTCGGGCTTCACGCCAAAGTCGATGAGCCGATGGGCAAGCATGTTGGAGTAGCGGTCCATCTCGCCGTAGGTCAACTGACTGTCTTTGTCCACCACGGCAGGAGCATCGGGCGTACGCTTGGCCTGCTCGGTGAACAGGTTGGCGAACGTCTTGCTCAGGTCAACATCAATATCCTTGCCCGTTCCTATCTTGATGATGCGCTTGGCCTCGTCGTCGCTGACAAGGCTGATGGTGTCGATGGGCTCGTCGAGTCGGGCCATCATCTGCTCCATGGCGGCCTTGATGGCATCGGCCATCATGCGCATGGTCTTGCGGCTGTTCATAGCCAGGCTCGACTCCATGCGTACGTCGTAATACTCGTTGCCTGTAGCCGTGTCGCCCGCCACGTCGGGGCTCACGATGAAGATGTGTGCCAGCAGGTCATAGAACACGTCGCCACGGTCTTGCTGCACAAACGCACAATGCTTGTCACCAAAGTGGTATTCCTCCTCCCAACCGGGCAGAGCGGTAAAGTTGAACGAGATGCCTGGCTGCACGCCCAGGTCGCGGCAGAAGTGCGAGAACGGATAGGCCAGCTGCGAGAGCGTGTCCTTCATTTCGGTGTGAACAGCGGCGATATACTCGCGCACAGTCTGCTGCGGCTTGATTTCCATCATGAACGGGATGGTGCGCACAAACATGCCGTGAGCCTCGCGCACGCGCGGGTCGCGGCGTCCGTGATATATGGTAGTATAGGCCACCTTGTCTTCTCGAACGATTCTGGCAAGCACATAGCTGAATGCCGCCTGGAAAATCTGATAGGGAGCAAAGCCCTGCTCCTTGCACCAGCCGTCAACCGTCGCCCTGCTGATGTAAGCCGACTCCTGCCCCATTTCACCCACGGGATTCTCGGGATGGCTTGAAATCGAGGCCAAATCCACACCTGCATATTTTTCCTTCATCACGTTCCTGGCCCGCTGGTATTCCTCGTCGCCCAACCGTGCAAACTCGTCGGCGGCAGCCTCCAGCATGCCGTACTCCTGAACGGGCAGTGGCTTACCCTCGTAGGCCAGCGGCAGATCGCGCTGCGGGAACAGCACCAGATAACTAGTGCCGTCGGTCACCATGTGATGGATGTCCACCAGCAGGTAGTTCTTCTCGGGTGTCGTCACAAGTTCGGCCCTGATCAGCGGCTCCTCGCCCATGATGTCAAAGGGGCGGCAGAAGCCGTGGTGGGCATAATTCTGGAAATCGGCTTCCGTCATCTCGCGACGCACAACAGTCAACGTCTTATTTTCATCGACATACTGCTTGGGCTCGCCATTATCGTCAATGAGGAAGCGTGTTTTCAATTCCTTCCTTACCGTGAAGATGGTTTGCAAAGCGGCCTCAACGCGATCAAGGTCGATGTCGTCGGTCAGAGGCACGATACAAGGGATGTTGTACTGCATCACCTGCGGATATTTCATGCAGTCATAAAAGACACCCAGTTGTGATTGAAGCAAAGGGTAAAGTTCCATAATATTTTGGGTTTAAAGAGTTATATACTATGCTAGCCATGCCACAGCCCATTAGAGTGACCTGCGGCCGGAATAATTTACAAAATTACACCCTACTCAGCTAAACGAATAAAGGAAACGTGTTATACTTTGTTAAACCACCAAAAGCATAAACGTCTTCCCAAAAACAAAACTGAGAATTGAGAGCACCCAACCAATCAAGGTTTTACTCTCATTTAATGATTCACCTCAACTGGGTTTACAGCTTTCTTGCCTTTGCCAGTTCGATGGCCTCTTTGCCGGAGAAGTGGTCGATGTCAAGGCGCAGCAGCAGGACGTGGTCCAGCGATTTGTCAATCTCGTGTTGCAGGCCAGGCTCGTCACCGGGTGAGTATCGGCGCCCCAACAGGCGCAAGGCTTGCACCTTCTCGTGGGTATTCTCAAGCATGCTGATGCGGCCAAACGCGATTACGCTCCTGAAATAGGTCGTGAACTCGGCGGGCTTGATGTCGTCCTGCTCGATGACGCAAAACGAGCAACGGTTGTCGCGCCTGATGGCATCGACCTTGTGCCCTTGCATGGCCGAGTGAAAAATGATCGCTCCGTCGGCATAGACATAGCTGAGTGGCACAGCGTAAGGGTAACCGCCGTCGCCCGCTACCGCGAGCACACCCGATGTGCA
>DAIREJ010000138.1:0-6310 GCA_036795635.1 Sodaliphilus sp. | reverse complement strand
GCGTAGAGGAAGACCTATTCCCAAGTGCGATGAGTGCTGGCTCGATGTACCAGATTGAAGAAGAGCGGCGACTGCTTTATGTTGCCATCACACGTGCCGAAGTGAACTGCGTAATTACCTATGCCACTTCACGTTACCACAACGGGCAGACGAAGAGTTGCGTCATGAGCCGCTTCCTGCGCGATATTGCTCCCGAATACCTCATGATGGGCAGCACCAACTCGGCACCCGTGCCGTCAAGAAGACGCTCCAACAGTTGGAGAGATGACTGGGACGACGAGCCGATTCAGGAGAAGCCCAAACGCCGCACCGAGGCACAGCCCCGATCCACGAAACAAACACCCACGAGGCCGACAAGACCCGCAGCGCCATCCAGACCAGCCTTCCCCACTCCTCCGTCACCAACAACCGCTAACGGCAATTTCACCGTTCACACGGTTGAAGAATTACACGAGGGCAGTGAGATTATACACCAGCGGTTTGGTCGCGGAACTGTTTCGGCCATCGACACCAACGGCAGTGACCCCAAGATTGATGTCGCCTTTAATGACGGACAAACGAGGAAACTACTTTTGAAATTCGCCAAATTTGAAATATTGTAATCATTATGGAATACAAGACACCATACTATATCGTGTATGAGGAGAAGTTGCGCAGGAACATCGAGTTGATTACCGGCGTGGCCGAGAGGACAGGAGTGGATATCATCATGGCATTCAAGGCCAACGCGTTGTGGCGCACGTTTGACGTGTTCAGGGAGTACGGTATCGAGTCCACGGCAAGCTCGGTGAACGAGATGCTGCTGGCCATCGATGAGTTGAAATGCCGCACCCACACCTATTGTCCCGCCTATACCGACGAGACCATCGATGCCTATATCGCTGGAAGTTCGCACATCACCTTCAACTCGGTGGAGCAATACCTGCGTTTTGCCGACAAGGTGAAACAGCACAATGCCGACTGGCCTGGTGAGCAGGTGAGTTGCGGCCTGCGCGTCAACCCTATGTGCTCGGTGATTGAGACCGACATCTATAACCCCTGCTGCCCCGGTTCGCGCTTCGGTGTGCTGGCGAGCAATCTTGACGAACTGCCCGAAGGCATTGAGGGTTTCCACTTCCATGCTCTGTGCGAGAGTACGAGTTTTGACCTGGAAAAGGTGTTGCTGGCGCTGAAGCAGCAGTTTGGGGAATACCTGCCTCGCCTCAAGTGGCTCAACATGGGCGGCGGACACCTGATGACGCGCGAGGGATATAACATCAAGCACCTGGAGCAGGTGCTGGGCGCATTCCAAGGGGCTTATCCCAACTTAGATATCATACTTGAGCCGGGAAGTGCTTGGTGTTGGCAAACTGGCGATCTGGAGGCCAGTGTGGTGGATGTGGTGAGCAACAGCGGCATCACGACGGCGATTGTAGATGTGTCGTTCGCGTGCCACATGCCCGACTGTCTTGAGATGCCCTATCAGCCCAAGATCACGCAGGCACTCGACGCGGTGGACCCGACGAAGCCGACTTACCGTATGGGTGGCAATTCATGCCTGAGCGGCGACTATGTGGGCGACTGGAGCTTTGAAAAGCCCTTGAAACGCGGCGACCACATCACCTTTGAGGACATGAATCACTACACGACCGTGAAGACCAACATGTTCAATGGAATACAGCATCCGTCCATCTTGTTCAAGCGGATGGACGGCAAGATAGAAGTGCTGAGAGAATTTGATTACATCGATTACAAGACCAGAATGAGTTAAACTAGAAGATCTAGATGCTCTAGAATGGTTTTGCTGAGGATTAGAGGATTAGAGGCCAGAGTAAGCGACGCCGTAACCGACGAAGTGGTCGTAGCGCTCACCCATGGGGCGGTCATAGACTTTGACGAGGTACTCGTTAACCGTCTCATAATGATCTCCCTCGATTTTGGCCGTCTGACCGACGCTGGTACCATCAGGCACCCAAAGGTACATGTAGTTGTAAGCACCCTGCTTAAGCAACAGGTCGGTCGTGTAACAACCCGAAGACGCGTCGTATTTCATCAAAGATTGTGACGCTGGATATCCATTGACCATTTCGCCATACAGCCACACGTTACCGCCATTGAGTTTTCCACCCGTGTCAAGCGTAAAATGGGTGATCATGTAGTCGGCCTGCAAGGTATTCTCACCGAAAGCCTCGGCATTGCGGATGGTGAAACGTCCGAACTGTGTCTTGTCATAGAGGTACTGCACCTCGTTGCGCGGCTCATCAACTCCAAGCATGGCATGGTACATCGGTTCATAGTAACGAATCGACTGCACGCCCATGTTGATACTGTGGGCAGAAACGGTCTCAAAGCGGCGGAATTCATTGCCTGCAGGGAAAATAAGGTCGCGGTTGTGGTCATAGGTCGCATGATCGACCGCCACCATCATAGGACGCGTGACAGTAACGGAATTATCTTCGCGGGAATTCTGCGATACAATGCAGATGAACTCGCTGTAGGGGTCCTTGATTTGGTTGGGTTTGTAGTGCACATCAAACGAAACCTGCTGGAAGCGGTCATTGTACTCCACATCGGTGCGCGACGTCACCTGGGGAAAGACGCCTACCTTACCCTCACAAACCGAGAAACGCGTCTGGAAAAGGATTTCAGTGGGGTCGTCCTGCTCATAGACGCTGAGCAGGTAGTTGCCGCTTACCAAGAATTCCATGTCCTCGTTGGGCAGCACGAACTGGTAATTATAGTAGTGAACATAAGTCGCCTCGCTGGGCTCGTAGTCCTGTATATCGCCGTAGTTGAAGCCAGAGACATACTCGCTCTCAACCAATTGTGAGGGCTGCCAGTCGGCATTGCAGTGTGTAACGCTGTAACGCAGATAGTGGACATCATAGTCCAAATAGTCAAAGTTCACAACCAAGCGATCATTACCGTCCATCATGAGGATGGGCGGGATATACATGTTGCTCTCGAGGCACACCTTGAGGGAGCGCACGTTGCTGTCAAAGATATGGACCTGGGTGTCCACCTTGGATTGTGCTACAACGGCAAGAGACACAAGGCAGCAGCACAACAGCAATATTGCGTGACGATATTTCATTGTAACAATCAATTTAACTATTGGACTTGAAAACGGTGCGTGAGTTTAACGCACAAGCAGATAGACGGTGTAACCGATGTATGCAGCCAGGAAGATGAAGCCTTCGACGCGGTCAAACTTGTTCTTCTTGAACGTGTAAATCACCAAATAGAGCATGAAAGCAGACACCAGCATCACCACATAATCTATCGCATTGATGTCGATGAATTTCAAGGGTTTTACCGTTGATGCCGTGCCCAGAATGAACATCAGGTTGAACAGGTTGCTGCCGATGACATTGCCCAACGCCAATTGAGGATTCTTTTTGGTGGCTGCGATGATGGCGGTGACCAGCTCGGGCAACGATGTGCCCACTGCCACGATGGTGATGGCAATGACCGCCTCACTCATGCCCCATGCACGGGCCAGGTTCTTGGCGCTATCCAGGAAGAGATTGCCGCCATAGATAAGCGCCACCAGCGAGATGACTGCGATGGGCCACAACAGCCACGGACTCTTCCCTGTCAACGATGAGGATGCCTCCTCGTCGGCTTCCTGTATCGCCGTTTTGGGGTCTTTGCCCTTTTGGACAACCACCCAACCCATATATCCGATAAAGATGATGAGCAAGAATAAGCCGTCAAGACGAATGAGGGAGTTCTCACGGATGCCAGGAATCATCGCATCGTTGGCAATCGCCATCACGAGTAGGGTCATGGCAATCAAGAACGGAATATCGCGACGGCGCTGCAAACGCTCGATGGCGAACGGAAATATAGCAGCCGTCACACCCAAAATCAGGAAGATATTAGCAATATTGGAACCGATGACGTTACCCATAGCAATGTCACCGCTATTGCTGAGGGCCGAGGACACCGAAACGAACAATTCGGGCGCACTGGTACCAATGCCCACGATGGTCAAGCCGATGATGAAATTCGAAATCTTGGCCCGCTGAGCGATAGCCACCGATGAATCCACCAAATAGTTGGCCGCCAGCAAGAGCAGCCCAAGCCCGACGATTAGCAGCAGATAATCCACAACTATAAACTTAAAATTAAAGACCGAGAGCCTCTCTCATCGCCTGCAAGGCATCGTCAAGGCCCTGGGGGTTGCGTCCACCAGCCTGAGCAAAATGAGGCTGACCGCCGCCACCGCCCTGAATGCACTTGGCAGCACCGCGCACGATATCTCCGGCTTTCTTGCCGCTCTTGACGATATCCTCGCTGAGCATGACGGTGAGCATGGGTTTGCCCTCAAACTCGGTCGCTGCCAGGAAAGCCGTTGCAGTCGGACAATCGGCCTTAACAGCAAGAGCCACACCCTTGACAACGTCGGGCAGACGATCACCGGTCAAGGTGATGACGTTGATGCCATTCTCCTGCTTAGCCTCGCTCTCGAGTTGCTTTGCAAGAATGGCGATGCGCTGTTTCATGAAGTCATCGACCTGCTTCTTGAGTTCAGTGTTCTCGCTGAGCGATTTCTTGAGTGCCGTGATTGCATCAGGAGCATTATTGAGCAGTTCCTTGACTTGTGCCATGGTGTCCTGGAAGTGGTCGAGCATCTCCTCGACATTGGCTCCAGTGACTGCCTCGATGCGACGAATGCCGGCAGCGATACTGCTCTCGCTGACGATACGCACCATGCCGATGTTGCCCGTGTTGGGCACATGGGTGCCACCACAAAGCTCAACCGAGTCTCCGTACTTGATGACGCGCACACGGTCGCCATATTTCTCACCAAAGAGTGCCATCGCACCCATCTGACGAGCCTCATCGATGGGCATCTCGCGGTGCTCCTCGCGCGGGATGGCGGTGCGAATCATGTGATTGGCAAGATGTTCCACTTCACGGATTTCCTCGGGGGTGACTTTGCGGAAGTGAGAGAAGTCGAAGCGCAACGAATGCGGGTCAACATAGGAGCCTTTCTGTTCCACATGAGCGCCAAGCACCTGACGCAAAGCCGCGTGCAGCAAGTGAGTTGCCGTGTGGTTGCACTCGGTGGCATGACGAGCATCGAGGTCGATGGTGGCATGCAACGAGGCATTGACATCACTGGGCAATTTGGCCGTGATGTGAACGGGCAGGTTGTTCTCACGCTTGGTATCGGTCACCTCAATGACTTCGTCGCCCAGCTTGAGTGTGCCTCGGTCGCCCACTTGACCGCCCATCTCGGCATAGAACGGCGTGCGGTCCAGCACAATCTGATAGAATGACTTATTCTTTTGAGTCACCTTGCGGTAACGCAGGATATTCACATCACACTCGGTGAGGTCATAGCCCACGAACTCGGTCACACCATCGCGCAGTTCCACCCAGTCGGTCGCCTCGACAGCGGCAGCGTTGCGTGCACGCTCCTTCTGCTTCTGCATCTCTACGTTGAATTCCTCCTCGTTGACCGTCATGCCGTTCTCACGCAGGATGAGTTCGGTAAGGTCCAAGGGGAAGCCGAAGGTATCATAGAGCGTGAAGGCTTCCTTGCCGTCAACGACGGTCTTGCCTGCAGCCTTGGTATCGGCAATTACCTTCTCGATAAGTTTCATACCTGTCTCTAGGGTGCGCAGGAAGGCATCTTCCTCTTCCTTGGTAACATGCTTGATGAGGTCGGCCTGTGCCTTGATTTCGGGATAGGCCTCTCCCATGCCATCGATGAGGGTATCGATGAGGCGGTACATGAACGCCTCGCGGAATCCCAGGAACGTGTAGCCGTAGCGCACGGCACGGCGCAAGATGCGACGGATGACGTAGCCTGCCTTGGCGTTGCTGGGCAACTGCCCGTCGGCTACCGAGAACGCGATCGTGCGCACATGGTCGGCGATGACGCGCATGGCAATGTCCACGTCCTTGTTCTCGCCGTATTTCTTACCGCACATCTCACCCAGTTTGCCGATGAGGGGCTGGAAAACGTCGGTATCATAGTTGGATTTCTTGCCTTGCAGCACCATGCACAGGCGCTCGAGGCCCATACCGGTGTCGATAACCTTGTTGGGCAGCGGCTCAAGTGAGCCATCAGCCTTACGGTTGTACTGCATGAACACGAGGTTCCAGATCTCAATCACCTGGGGATTATCCTTGTTGACGAGTTCGGCACCTGGAATGGCAGCCTTTTCCTCGTCACTACGCAAGTCGATGTGAATCTCGCTGCAAGGGCCGCAAGGACCGGTGTCACCCATTTCCCAGAAGTTGTCGTGAGCATTACCGTTGATGATGTGGTCTTTGGGCAGATGAGCCTCCCAGAAGCCCGCAGCCTCATTGTCAC
>DAIREJ010000137.1:0-6336 GCA_036795635.1 Sodaliphilus sp. | reverse complement strand
AGGACAGCACCTACTACAACGACCTGCGCAACGTCTATATTAAGTACAACTTCCCTGTTGAGTTGTTCGAGCAGCTGAATGACCAGTACGGCATCGAATTCCCGACCGACACGACCACCGACGACAAGTCCAATGCCTGGTTCACTACCGATGAGGTGGACCACTACTACTACATCACGATCAGCGACAGCGGTACTGCTGTCTATCATGAGATCGCTGATGAGAGTGCGGCACCCGCTGGAGTGAATGTGCAGCCGGTCTATAAGTCGGCCTTCTGGCTGTTCAGCCGTTACAGCGATGACACGGGCGGCAAAATCACTACGGTGCGCCGCCAGTACATGCCCTATTTCAAGAGTATGCTCGAGACAATTCCCTTCACGTCGTGGATTTACAACACGGCAGACAAGGCCTACACGGTGAACTTCAACCGCACCTACTTCTTGGAGCCTCAATTCCGTGTGTATGACACCGACGGCAAGGTTGGTGTGACCACCGATAACAAAGAAGTGACACTAAACTAAAAAACCTGAAGGAAAGATGAAGACATTCAATAAAATAGCATTCCTTGCCCTGATGGCGTTAATGGCCGTGTCGTGTATCGACAAGACACCCGACTATGACAATTTTCCCACCAGGGATGTGGACTTCACCTACAGGGTGGATGATGACCGTTACGGTCTTGACTTCTATGTGGTTTCTACGGTTGAGTTCACCAATACTTCGTCCAAGACGGGCGCGGTGAGCTGGGACTTTGGTGACGGCACGACCTCGACCGACATGAATCCTTCCCACAAGTACGCCAAGGCAGGCATCTATCAGGTGACCTTGACCATTGACGGTGTGGGCAGCCGCACCTATCCGCTGCTCATCTATGATATCGCTCCTGTGTTGAGCGTGTCTGAGCAGAGTGCGACCCCCGTGGTCATTAACGATGTTGACGTTAAGCTTGACATCGAGTTGCCTAATCCCGAAAACCTTGAGTGCAAGTATGTGTGGACCTTCCCTGAAGGTACCCGCGATGCACAGGGCAACTTGATTACGACGTTCGAGGGATACAGCCATGCTGACGGTACGACCGACAATCCTGGCAAGTTGACCTTCAGCAACATCGGTTCACAGAAGATTATCCTTCAGACGTGGTTCGACATCAACGGTGAAAACCGTCGTCTGGAAGATAGTTATGTCAATGTGCAAGTGGGCTCATCAATTCCCGCTCCCACACTCTATTACGCAACACAAGGCGGCAACATCATGGCTGTGAAGCTAGTGGATCTTTCTAAACTGCCTGCCGGCACTAAGAATTTGCCTTTTGACATGGGTGTCAGCTCGGGCAATATGCCCACGACTTTGGTGTTCGCTTGCGAGAAGACTGTTACCGACAGTGCTGTTATCGAGCAGGATAACGTCTATATCCTGGACTGCGGTAAGCAGTATTACTACATCAATGACGAGGCTGGCAATTTGGGCGATGGCAAGATTACTGTCATGAGCGCCGACGGTTTGACTACCAATGTAATGGTCACCAACGTGGGTGGTCCTGCCTTCAACGACCCCTTCCAGGGTTGTACTGACGGTACCACCCTTTACTACACTGACCGCAACACGGGCATCCGCACCCTCCCGCTCACGGCACGTGGTGAGACCGAGCAGACCAACTACACCAGCACTGCTGGCTACTTTGTCGTGAATAACCAGTTGAGTTACTATGGCCAGGGTATTGCTTATGGAGCAATCCACACAGGACTGTACCTTGACAAGACGGGAATGTTCTGGTGGGGCAAGAATTACTCGGGCAACGGCATTTACCGTTTCCGTCCTAGTGACATCGGCAAGACAGGTAACGGCGTGAAAATTCCTCATCCCATTGTGCTTGAGACGACACAGCCGCGTGGCTTCACCCTCGACGAGGATTTGGGTTTCCTGTATGTGTGGATGACCAAGGGCACGACACCCGGTGTGGGCTTCACCCAGTATGTCATTCCCAAAGAGGATGCCACGGTAACCTATGATAATTATGTCCACTTCATCACTATGGAGGCCGATCCTATCAACACGACTGACGCCGAGGGCGTTTATACTACGCAGTTGGCGGTAGATACCCAGACACACTATGTATACTTCGGCTTCCGTGCCGCCGCGAGTGAGAAAACCTACACCACGGGTCTCTATTATTTCAATCCTGATGACGGCAAGGTGTATAATTTCAACGGCAATAAGGACAAGATTTTGGGAGTGTGCATCAATCCGCGACTGACCAACTTGTTCTAAATAGTTACTGGAAACTATGAAACGAAGTTTAATCTTGATAGCATTACTGGCGGCGGTTGCCGCCAGTTTTGTCATTTCGGCAGCCGAAGATATCCCCAAGCGTGAACAGCGCGGTATTTGGATGACAGCCTACTTGAACGATTGGCCCAGTGGAGCCATCACCACGAGCAACACGCCCGTCATGAAGAATGCTTGCTGCAAGATGCTCGACACAATGCGCGTCAACCACATCAACGTGGTCTATTATCACGTTAGGGCGATGTGCGATGCTATGTATAACTCGGCTTACGAGCCCTGGTCCAGCTATGTGTCCGGTACCCGTGGCGTGGCGCCTGCATTCGACCCGTTTGAATACCTCGTGCAGGAGGCGCACAAGCGCGGCATCGAGGTGTATGCCTGGGTCAATCCCTACCGTTACGGCCATGGCTCCAACATGTGGGGACAGAGCGAGTTAGACTATGTTCACACGCATCCCGAGTGGCTACTCACCACCAGTTATGAGACGGTGCTCAACCCCGGCATCCCCGAGGTGCGCCAGCGCGTGGTGGACGTCTGCAAGGACATTCTGGTGAAGTATGACGTTGACGGACTGGTTTTTGATGACTATTTCTACAATCAGGACAACCCTTCTTTCTCGCTCGATGCTGACCTGTATAATGCTTACACGGCGGCCGGCGGCACAATGTCGCAGGGAGACTGGCGGCGTGAAAATGTCAACCAGATGGTCAAGGACGTGAACGATATGGTCAAGGAGACCAAGCCATGGGTGCGCTTTGGCATCGGTCCCGCTGGTGTGGCTTGCACATCCCAGGCTGTTGCCGACAAGTACGGTGTGGATCCATGTCCCGTGGGCAGCGATTGGCAGTATAACCAGATATACAGTGACCCTATGGCATGGGTGACACGCGGTACTATTGATTTCCTTGCGCCTCAGGTCTATTGGAAAACGACTGGCACCTACACAGGTGTCACGACATGGTGGGGCAAGATTGCCGCCCGTTTCAATCGCCACATTTTCATCAGCCAGTGGGTCCCTGACGAGGAGGGTTGGACCCTTGAAGAGTTTGTCAAGCAGGGGCACATTATGCGCGAGGCGATGGCTTCAGGTGGTAATCCCGGCATGGTCTATTTCCGCTACAACACATGGCGCAACAAGAAAGAGGTCATTGATGGTAAGGTGAGGCAGTTGCGCATCTGGCTGAAAGACAGTCTCTATTCAACGGTGTCTCTGAACCCTGTTCCTGCATGGCTTATGCCCGACCAGACCTATACCACGGTGACCAACCTCTCCTATGCTGACGGCACGCTTTTGTGGGACAGCATCCCCAACGTGCGCTATGTCGTCTATGCCATCCCCGATGGGATAGAGGATAAGGACTTCCGTTGCCAGGCACTATATATCGATGGAGTGAGCTACAATGCCTCCTACACATTGCCTGCCGACAAACAGGAGGGCTACCACTATGCGGTGACTATTCTGGACCGTTGGGAGAACGAGTATGCGCCAGCAACGCCAGGTGCGACAACTTCTCAAGCCGACAAGCCCCAATTATTATATCCTGAAAACGGTTCTCCCGTAGCCGAAATGTCATCCCTGCGATGGAGCGGCACAGCCGCTAACTATGTCGTGCAGGTGTTCACCGACGAGCAGATGACATCGCTCATCGCCCAAGTAGAGGTGGACTCGACAAGCTGTCCGTTGTCCAGGATGCCATTCCTGCAAGAAGGCAATTATTGGTGGCGCGTTGTGGCACGTGGCCTCAACCAGTGGGACAATGAGAGCGACCTATGGCAGTTCACGCTCGAAAGGGTTCGCATCACTTCACCCGCTGACACTGATACAGAGGTTTCCTTGACACCGGTCATTACTTGGACCGATGGCGGCACAGGCACCACCTATGTGTTAGAGTTGTCCACTTCATCAACAATGAATAACCCTGACACTGTTTACTTGACGCAGGCCCAGTGGCAGGTACCCATGTACCGCTTGGCAGGTGCGACGACCTATTACGCTCGCGTGACAGCCACCAGCGGTGGTGTAACGGCAGTCACTCCTGTCTCGTCGTTCACTACCAGGGAGGTTATCCCACCCGTACCGGTGTATGTTTGTCCCACCGAGGAACAAACGGTGCTTTATTCCACCGATGTCGTGAGCTTTGAGCCCGTTGAGGGACCTGGCTCGTTGAGAGTGCAGATTAGCAGTTCAGAGTTATTCCCCACGCGCACGACTTATAACGGTACGCTGGAAGGCACTTTTGAGACGCCCCAGCTATGCGACATCAAGGGCGCAGGCAAACTGGTTGACGGCAGGACCTATTATGTCCGTGCCCGTTATGCTTACCGCACCCTTGCTACGGGAACCTCCACGCAATACACCGACTATTGCGAGGTGCGCTCATTCCTTTATCGGGAAAATTTGTCTGGAGACGTTAATAATGATGGCGAGGTGAACATCAGCGACATCAACATGGTCATCGGCATCATCCTCGGTGCTCCGTCCAATGAAGATATGATGCACCGTGCCGACGTGAATGGTGACGGCGATGTGAACATCGGTGACATCAACGCGTTGATTGCCATCATTCTTTCATGAATGATGACTTCATGACAATTTTATCAGTTTTTTGAATTATTTGCTTCTGACATTTTGAGAATAACAGTTTTTTTAGTTACTTTGCTAACTTTAAGGATATTTGATGATCAATACAATTAAATAATTTAATAATCAACTGAATATGAAGAAATTACTACTTTTAGTGCTTTTTGTGGCAGCTACTGTTGCCAGTGCTTGGGCCAACACCGACGGTGTGAGCTATGAGCGTGTGAACGGCATCGGTATCAAGAACCTTTGGATACAAGACCGTGCTCACACTCCAGAACTGTGGTCGGCACAGCCCTATTGCAACACCTATGCACGCACGGCCGTGATGCATGACGGTTACATCTACATCACCCGTTCCAATGCCAACACGGTAATCAACGGTACTGACACGTTGTTGCAGAGCGTGGTGTATGTGGTGGATGCTGCCAACGGTGACTTTGTCAAGGAATTGCCCCTGACGCGTGACGGTGCTGTTTACGGCAACATCACTTTGAGTGCCAACAACATCGGTGTGGACAATTTCGGTCATTTGTATATCGCTCCCTATACCAGTGAGCTAGCCACCGAGTCACCCATCTACCTGTTGGATAAGGAGACGGGTGAACTCACCCTGGTGGCAAGTCTTGAAAAGGGCGATGTGCTTGCCCGTTGTGACTACATGGATGTGATGGGTGACCTTACCCGCGAGGAGGCTGAGTGCAACATCATGACTGTGGGCACCAGTTCAGAGGTTATCTACCGCTGGCATGCCGAGCAGGGCGAAGATTTTGAGGGTGGCTTTGACGGTGACCCCTATCTTGCTATTCTTGACTTCTATCCCGAGAGTGTTACTCAATGGGGTTATGGGCCTATCGTCAAGATGATTTTGGGCGAGGATGACGATAACCGCTACAGCGCTGAACTGTTCTACATTGACGGTTTCACGACATCTCCTATCCTGTATGATGTGACCGGTAACATGGTCGATAACTTCGAGGAGGTTGACCCGACGTTCTGGCCTATGGATGTGGGCGCTAATGGTGTGTGCGAGTTCACCCTCGACGGCCGCAACTTCATCGTTTATGTTGCAGCCCAGTACACTGGCGTCGATGAGGCTACGATGGTCAACAAGGCCTGCCAGTCCTACATCTGCGAGTTGGGTGAAGGTATGACGCTGGGTGGCTTGCAGCGCTACTGGATGGTGCCCGATCAATTGGGTGCGCTCAGTGACGGCGGTACGCGTGTCCAAAGCATGAACGTGGAATATGGCACCGATGACGAGGGCAATGAGGAAATCACGCTCTTCATCTTCAAGTGCTACAACGGTATGGGTGTTTACAAGATTGGTCCCAATGTGCAAGGTGCTGAGCCACAACCTTCAGTTCCTGGTGACGTGAACGGTGACGATGAGGTGAACATCGGTGATATCAATGCCCTCATCACGATTATCTTGGGCGGTGAAGACAATACCGAGGGCCGTTCGGATG
>DAIREJ010000136.1:0-6338 GCA_036795635.1 Sodaliphilus sp. | reverse complement strand
CCTGGCAGACCAATCGACAGGATATCCACAGCCCTGGCCTGGCACGTCAAACGATAGACTACTTCAACGACTATGAAATCAGCACGGCCACGGCAAAATATGATTTTGCCACCCGTGATTGGGAACACAAGTCGGGACTGGAATGGGGCCACGCCAATAATGCCAGCGAGGTAGAGAAAGCTGGCGATAGGCAACGAAGCAACCGCAACAACTATTGGACCTCGGCCTATTATGCGCTGAGCAAGCAGTGGAATCGCTGGCGGTTGAACCTGGGGTTGCGCTACGAGTATGACTACACCAAAACGCTTCAGGACGTCGTTATCCGTTATGAGAAAACATATCATGACCTCTTACCGAGTTTTAAAGTCGGTTATCGGGTGAACGACGACCTTGACCTAACGGCCAGCTATCGCCGCACGCTCGTGCGCCCCACCTACAACCAGTTGCGCTCCACATTCTACTTTAACGTGTTGCCCTACAACAGCTTGGGTTATTCCTTCTTGTCAAACTCTGATTTCATGACGGGTCACTCATCGCAAGAAAATTTACCGAGCAACAGCCTGTCGCCCAATATCATCTATCTGGGTGCCGATGACATCGCCACGGGCAATCCCGAGTTGCGCCCCACGGCGACCGACCGATTTGCTCTGACGACACAGTATCGGCATTTTGCGGCCCAACTGTCCTACAGCCGTGTGGACAATGCCATCCAGACCGTACATCAGTTATTAAGCACAGGAACCTTGTGCCAGAGCCCCATCAACATCGGCCGCATTCATGCCTTGAGCCTCGACCTGGATTATTCCTACAGCAACAGATATTTCAACGTCTTCTTGCTGGCCTCGGGCACATGGCCTCGCATTCCCGTGCCATCGTTGGGACGGAACGAAATCGAGAGCAGGCCGTTTGCCGTGCTGCATGGCAACCTTCAGTATAACCTATCGCAGCATCTGATGATGGGGTGCGACTTATTGTATTCCACTCCTTGGGCCTCGGGTTGCAGCACCCGCTGCAATTCGAGACTGGGATTGAACTTGAGTGTGATGGCTCGCCTGCTTGGCGACAGGCTTACCCTGGGCGCCAACTTCAATGATGTGTTCAATCGCGGCATGAGCACCCGCAACGAGACCAAATACGGCAACGTGCTCAACCGCACCGATATCCACAATGACGCACGCAGCGTCTCGCTCATGGTCAGGTGGACGTTCAACACCATCAACAATCCGTTCAAGCGCCGCAGTGGCAACGATGCCACCCTGCAACGCACCCAAGAAACAGTCAATTAATTTAGGCTTTAGTTTTTAGGCTTTAGGCTATAGAAAATCAACAAATAAAATAACAATAGAGATATGAAAACGACAACGATAATCACTGCACTTGTGTTGGCCATGCTTGGCTTGACTGCATGCACAACCGAGGAGTCTGAGCCTTTCCCTCTAGACACTGTCTTTCCATATGATTTTAGAGCCCCGATATTACCTGTGGTGGGCTTCAATATGTGGCCCTCACCAACAATCGACGACAGCGAGTTAAAAGGCGAGTACTACATCTATCTCTACTGGCGCGAGCACAAAGATGAAACTGAAAATGAAGAGGAACTCATGGCCATGTGCAATGTCCCTGAAGATATATTGAAAAACATGTCAACACCCAATTTGGTGAGGACTTGCTTTAAGCATCCGTACTATGGCTTGTGGAAATCTCATGATAATGCTTATGAGGGTATATTGAGCGTTATTACGCGTTTTAACGGCTACGAGGAGCTCATGAAGCGTCGCAGTGGAGTTGAAGCTGTATTAGACTACTTCAGCCAGTTGGGCTATTATTGGGGACAGACCAACGTGAGTGAGACTGAGATGATATCATGGACGCTGGTGCTGTGTACGGCTGCCGACTATATGGCGTTCAACAATGAACAGATACCACGGCTTGCCAAGGAAGTGTTATCTAAAAAGAAGAGCGCTCAACAGATGGGCTTGTCGCTGTCGCTTAATTTCTATTGCCTGCTGGGTGCCTTCATCTCCTATCACTATGATGAGATGCTACCCGAGGAACAACGCATCCTGCTGGCCAATTTCATCAAATTCCGATGCGTGCATTTCTATGCTGACGATGAGAACTTGGATCGTTCCTACACAATCATCAACGCTAGCCTTGACCGTCTTGCTGAATCGGAAAACGAATCGGATCAACAATAAAATGTACACATTAACAAACAAATAAATACATCATCACAATGGAACGAATTATTAAACTGTCAGTACTGCTGCTGGCACTTGTGCTGTCTGCAAGCGCCACGGCCGAGGAGGTCTATGACTTTGATGTCGATGGTATCTATTATAAGATTCTAGATAACCCAAACGAAGTCAGTGTTACCTACAAAACCTATACCTACACTTCCCATATAGCCTATTATGAAAGTGATTACACGGGCGATGTGGTCATTCCAGCTACCGTGACTTTTAATGGCAAGACTTTTCAGGTCACCGAAATTGGTGACCACACGTTCTATCAGAATGGTTCGGTGACGAGTATCACAATACCTAGCTCCATCACTGTAATTAAATGGGATGCCTTTTCGTTCTGCACCGGCTTGACTCGCGTTAATATTACAGATATTGCGGCATGGTGTAACATGACTTGTGGTAGCAATCCATTTATGTTTGTCGGTGCCGGTCATCTTTATCTGAATGGTACTGAAGTGACCGATTTGGTGATTCCCGAAGGTGTTACGTCAATCCGAGATGAAGCTTTCTATAATTGTGATGGTCTAACAAGCGTTACAATCGGTAATTCTGTAGCGACAATTGGAAGCCGAGCGTTTAGTGCATGCAATGGATTAACGAGTGTTACAATAGACGACTCTGTCATGACTATTGGTGACCAAGCGTTTTATAGTTGTGATGGGTTGACGAGTTTAACAATGGGCAACTCTGTTGTGACCATCAGTAGCCATGCGTTTGCTGGTTGCACCAGACTGCCAAGTATCAACATTCCCAACTCCGTTACCCATATCGGTGGCGCTGCTTTCGATGGCTGCACGGGCTTGAAGAGCGCAACTATCGGCAACTCGGTTACTTCAGTCGGCTGGGGCGCGTTCCAGGGCTGTCAAAGCCTGACGAGTATCGATATCCCCAATTCAGTCAC
Organism: Sodaliphilus sp.; assembly: GCA_036795635.1. Lineage (GTDB taxonomy): Bacteria > Bacteroidota > Bacteroidia > Bacteroidales > Muribaculaceae > Sodaliphilus. Next base: position 3,191 of record DAIREJ010000136.1, on the reverse strand, counting down.
CGAAATAGGCATGAAGGCTTTCTATGGCTGTTCGGGACTTACAAGCGTGAGCATCGGCAATTCAGTCACCACCATTGGTAAAGATGCTTTCATGAATGCTCCAGCCATCGCAACAGTCACTTGCAAGGCGACAACACCACCAGCATGGGAGAATTTGTCCATGTTCATGACTAATGTCTATAATCATGCGCCGCTGCATGTGCCGTCAGACGTCGAAAGGGCGTATATGGCAGACTCTGGATGGGGACAGTTCTTGACTATCGTCGGTGATGCTGATGAAGGCAATCCCTGTGGAGACGATGATTACTTGAAATGTGATGTCAACGGGGACGGTGAAGTAAACATTGCAGATGTGAATAAAGTCATTGACACAATTCTCAAACATTAAAAAATCATATTAATAAATACATTTATCATGAACACAACAATGAAACTGATGACACTGCTTCTGGCTGTGTCGGTGATGTCTTTACTAACAGCTTGCCACGATGATGAGTCTGATCACAAGCAGAAATTTACCACTGCCATCAATAACCGGGCATGCAGGAATGATGTAGTCGTCTTCTCACAAGGCACTGCTGAGGTCGAAATCAACTTTAATCCTATCACGGCGATGCGCACCATCAAAATCACAAGCACCTATAAGGATATTGATGGGCAATCACACACGCTCACCACGCCGGAGCTGGAAATGCCATCACTGTATGGCTCACCCGTGAATGTCTATTCTTTCTCCATGACCGATGACCTGGGTGACGGAGTCAAAAACTTGCACGGTGGCATTGACATTCAGTCTGGCATGATGTGGTACGCTTTTCAGCAGGGTGATTTCACCGTGGTCTGCACCACCAATCTGCTGTTCAACGATGTCATTACAAACATCAGCGACGTGACGGGTGCGACCATTAACACCAACATGTCATCCTATCTGTTCATGCTGGACAGCAACGCCAAGACTTGTGTCATGCAGATTAGCGATTTTGTTCCGGGCGTCAATGGGGCTGTGCAAGCCGCAGTTGTCGAATACAAGGGCTTGAACGTGACGATTACCGATCAAGGCTACATCATTAAGTCTGACCAAGCCAAGGCCACTCAAGGTGGCTACTATGACCTAACCGACGTGGATATTACTATCGATAGGGACTGCTCCCATCTTTCCGGTTCATTTAATACCAAAGTAAGTCGTCACGAGTTCAGTGGGGATCTGTTTTAGGCCTTAGTTAGCGTTTTTTCTCACTAATCACTAATCTAATAATCTGAAAATTTATGAAGAAGACAATGTTTGCACTCGTGTGCATGCTGATGGCCGCTGGAACGGCCATGGCGCAGAAGAATTTCACTATTGGCCCCAAAGTCGGCGTGGACTATACCCACTGGTGGGGTGAAAACATCAACGACGAAAGCGCTTTGAGTTATCAGGCAGGTATATTCATGGAATACCGCTTCAGCAGTAAGTTTGCTATCGCCCCTGAGGTGGTCTTTGCTGCTCATAATCGCCCCAAGATGGAATGGCAAAGTTGGTGGCTGGACGAGTATCCCACCCGTGATATAACCACGACTTATCACACTAATTACATCAACATTCCTGTCATGTTCAAGTATTATCTGAACCCATCATTGAGCATCGACCTGGGTCCACAATTTGGCTTTAAAGTCTATGACAAGAGCACCGACAAGTGGGAAGACAGCAACGGCTATTGGGAAGAGAAGCACAACATGGGCCACAGGAGCGTTGATTTCGGCCTCGGGCTTGGCGCGACCTACAATTTCAATGAAAAGGTCTTTGTTCAACTCCGCTACACTCTGGGCTTGATACCGCTATATAAAGGTGGTAACGAAAGGAACGGCAACGCCCAACTCTCCATCGGCTACCGCTTCTAATTGTGAGATGAGAAAAATATCCTTTTGGGGTGTTGGTATTGTGACTTAACAATAGTATTTTTGCACTTGAAATAAAGCATAGAATCATGAACACGTCAAAGAAACTGATGGCACTGCTGCTGGCGATGCTGGCACTGACGGCCTGTGAAGACAGCAAAGAAGATCCTATTCCTGAACCTAATGTTAAGGAGACAACACTCTACTTGGCCACTAATGGCTTTGCAGGCTATCCAGAATTTATCCTCAACTTGGATGGCGATACCGTCTATATGTGTGAAGACGAGGAGAGCCGCATTCATTCGCTTGTTGCCGAGGATTATGATTGGTATGCCGTTATTCGCAGGGGAGACGGTCTGTTCAATGTGCTGAAAAACGGCGATTCCATTCACATGACAGGAGAAAACATACGTGGTTTCACCGTTGAGAATGGTAGTATCTACACGATCCAAGAAAACGAGTTGAGCGGCAAGATATGGCTTTGCAAAGATTTCAATCGCATCTATGAAATCCCCAACACAACCTATTACAATACTTTCTCGGTAGATCATGGTAGTGTTGCAATGGGTGTTTATGATGAAAAACCGTGTTATTGGTATAATGGTGAAATCATCACGATTGAAGGGCTGGAAGGCGGATTTGATTGGGTCTATGGAATTGATAAAAAAGGAGACGACCTGTTGATTACTTATCAAGATATCCCCACAGGCAAAAATATGTACTGGATATGATCTTGAATCGAGGTTTACTCCCAGATGCTCCCGAATTGTCAATGGCCATGCCTATATTTTAGGCAAGAAGATCACCCAACAAGGTGTCGGTGGCGTTGACGGTGTCGCAACTCTAGTTATCGACGGCACTGAAACCATTATTTCTGATGCCGTTGGCTCTTCGGCCGAACAGATTATCGTTGATGGAGCGGACGCATACATCCTTATCAGACATGGTAGTGGAAGCTATACTGAAATATACAAGAATCTGGAAGCCATTACCCTGCCTGATGTTGAGGTTCCTGATTTTTATAAGCCTTATTATAATGGTGATAAGTGCAGTGTGGGAGAAATCGGCATCAAGTGCTTTGCTGTTGTGAGAAAACAGTGATCAATATGACAACTAATAAAAAACAGACATTTTTGAAACTTAATAACGACATGATAAAGAAATTAATGATCCTAGTACTGGTAGCACTCACATGCCTTAGTGCCAGCGCTCAAGTGGAATTCGGTGCCAAAGTGGGTCTTGACTTGACCAACTTTTAGGGCAAGGAATGCGGGCACCATATAGTGCTTAATTATCAGGCAGGCTTGCTGATG
>DAIREJ010000135.1:0-6432 GCA_036795635.1 Sodaliphilus sp. | reverse complement strand
ATATGAGAAACGTGAGCAAAGGGAAAGAGATCGTGCGCGTGAAGAGTGGAAGAAGAACGCCATCACCTATGAAGAGTACAAACGGCGGAAAAAAGAGAAGGGACAATGAAATACAAGATGTAAAATAGGGGTTGCCGAAAGCTTGCTTCTCGGCCCCCGTTTTTTTTTAAGAGAATAGACAGAAAGGAATAGTGTTTTATAAAAACTCTTAGCCTAATAAGAGTTAACTTACGTTAACACATGGCTGTACTTGCCAAAATATGATTTTGGGGAGCAAGCTCGTACAAGAAAATGGTGTAAAATCAAGTTGTAAAGATAAATACCTCGACCTGTAGCATTGAACTCTAAAAATGCCTTATTGCGGATTCTCTTATATGCGTTTCCTTTATAATTTGGTGGGGCAAATGTGGGGCAAAATGACAATAAAAAATCGCAAATGCTTCATTTTCAAGCACTTGCGATCTATCTAAGTGATCCCTACAGGATTCAAACCTGTAACCTTTTGATCCGTAGTCAAACGCTCTATTCAATTGAGCTAAGGGACCATTTTTCGTTTTTAGCGCTGCAAAGTTACTGCTTTTTTCGCAACCTGCAAGCGTTTTTCTCAACTTTTTTGAAAAAAATATTTACACGACTTCACTTGCCGGCATCATCTGTCACAATTCCAGCAAGTTAGGAGGCCATAGCAAGATCAGTTCAGCAACCAGGTGGCAAGTGCCCAAATGATGAAAATCACCAGCGCGATGAGGGTAGCGGTCCACAGCGGTTTGTATTTCACCACATACAGGGACAGCTTGGGTACATCAGGCTTCTCGGGCTTCTCCTCGGCGATGGCGAGTTGCTGCTCATCGATGGGATCGATGGGCTGAGCCTCTTCCTTATATAAATATGCCTTCATTGTCTTGTTCTTAATTGGTTTTGCGGTGCAAATATACACCATTTCCCTCAACCGAGCAAGAACCGCCAGATTTTTTCGCGGTTCAAACAAAAGAAGGTGCGCGATGCTGTTGTTGCAGCGTCGCGCACCTGTTATGAAAAGCCACACCAAAGGATGTGATGAAACTCCGATTAAATACAGGATTTGAGGGCGCCACTTGCTTTGTAATCCTCCGGCTGTTAAGCACCTTGCGGTCGAGGCCCGCCATCACAGGCAGCGCTTTGCTCGGCATTTCATAATAAATTTGAAGAGTATCCCGATCAACTTTGATGTGGACAATTTTTCAAAGAACTCTGTCTCAACGACACTGCAAAGATATACCGCATTTCTGTAAAATGCAACAACTTGCCCGATTTTAACATTCCCTTTTAACAGTTCAATATCCATCAATTTCAGCCAAGCCCGAGAGATTAACCCTCTATTCTTTGCGGTTACGTCCCTTTTGTACGCTTTTTTGAAACGCGCACTTTTATTTCTCGATGACACCCCACGCTGCACATCTTGACTACACATTTAACTGAATATTTTTTCGCCATTTACTTGTAATTCTATCAATTAATATATATTTTTGCCCTTGATTTATTGATTATATCTTATACCACATCATTTAATCATAAATATTGCATTATACTATCATTATCATACTGTATTATTAACTCTAAATTCAATGTTAACATGATGAAAAAACATTTACTTCTCATTGTTGCATTTGCTTTTGCCTTGGTGGCCAGCGGCCAGCGGCTCTCTTTGAGTCCGCAGCTTTCGAGCCAGCCTGTCAAGGGCAAATACGAATTCCGCTCGACGAAGCATGAGGCAACTCAGCGCAGCGGAAAGTTAGTCATGCCTCAACAGCGCAAAGCACACGCTCGCGTCGAGGTCATCACCGACCAGCCCGAGGGCGAGTTGAAGACCTATGTTCGCAGTGGTGGCGCGATGTATAACTTCTGGGGATACCTGTTCACTACTAATCAGGACGGCGGCGCCATGCAGATGGTGTTTGCCGATGACGGCAAGACCGTCTATCTCAAGGACCCCATTTCACAGGCAGCAGCCGGAACTTGGGTACGGGCCGAGTTGAGTGATGACGGCAAGACGTTGACAATGCCGTTGAACCAGTTCATCATTTACTATGACGACTATGGCTATGGTCTGATGACGGCTTGGGTCGACGTGACAGTTGACGAAAATGGCAATCCCTCTGCCATCGCCAACCCCGAGATTCAAGAGGCAACATTCACCATCGATGATGACGGCACAATCTCGCTCGTCGGCTCGAGTGGCGATGTTGACGCTTTTGAGTGCAGCGGTCTGGGTCTGATCTACGACGATGACTTGACCTGGGCGGCCTACGCTGATTGGGAGTCGGTTTACACTCCGTTTGACGGCATACCGGTAGAACTGCCCGAGGGCGCAGTTCTCGAGGACTTCTCGATGTCCTATGTTGACGGCTATGGCAAACCTGGCGGCGAGATGGTCAAAGTGGCCCAAGTCGACAATGACATCTATGTGCAGGGAGTCACCCCGCTTGTGCCCGAGGGAGTCATCAAGGGTACCCTAAACGACAACAAAGTGACCTTCCCGAGTGACCAGTACCTGGGAGTGGGCAACAGTCTGTTCCTGAGCATGGTCAGCATTGATTCAGACTTCAATGTGCTTGACAACCTTGTGTTTGAATACGATGCCGAAACACGCACGATGACCTCCGACGGCATACTTGCCATCGTGGCCGGCGAGAACGTTCAGGAGTTATACGCCCTGCCTGTCATTGCCCCCTATGTTGACCATGCTGCTATTCCTGCTAATCCCGAGGTCATCGATTTTGTTGACGAGGGCGAGATTGGCGGTTTCAACTATGGCTCATTCAATGTGCCGACCGTTGACACCGAGGGCAAATTCATCAATCCCAACGACCTGTACTACCGCATCTACTTCGATGACGACGAGTTGTTCACCTTCGGTCCCGACGAGTATCCCTATGTCGAGGAATTCATGACCGATGTGCCCTACAACTACACCGAGGATTATGACTTCGGCGTTGGTGGTGCCACCATCTATTTCTATGAGACCGGCTTCCAGCGCGTGGGCATCCAGAGCGTCTTCCGCGGTGGCGGTGAAGAGCACGTGAGCGAGATTGTCTATATGGAGCTCACCGACGGCAGCGCACCTGAGGGTTCGGCCGAAAATTATGCAGGTTACTGCGATGACCACGCCAGCGCAGCCGGCTTGTCGGTAGGCCGTGCACAAGGCTATGACCTGGCTTCTTACATCTATGATCCCAGCCTTAAGGGCTTGAAGGTGAAGGGTCTGCGCATCACTACTCCCGAGGGCACTGCTGTGACCCAGTACACTGGTTGGCTGTCCAACAACCTGGCGCTCACCTTCGTGGATGGTGTCAAGGTTGCCGATTACGATATTGTCAGCAATGTGGGCAATGTGGCTGACGGCCATGCCGAGATCCTGTTTGACGAGCCCTACGAGATTGGCGAGGAGGGCTTCTTTGCCGGTTACACGATTCCCGTCACCGACGAGGAGCAACCGATGATGATCACCAGCGACAAGATGGGCGGTGGTCTGTGGATTCACACCACGAGCGCCTATCGCAGCTGGACCGACATGTCAAGCTTTGGCAGTCCTTGTATCGAGCTCATTCTCGAGGGCCAGTCGCTGAATGCAGCAACCATCGTTGTTCCTGCCAACACTTATGCCAAGAAGGGTGAGCCCATCTTTATTGAGGGTACAATCTATAACCACGGAAAGAACAGCATCAGCTCGTTCAGTTATACCTACGAGATCAATGGTGTAACCACATCGGGAAACCTCAAGACCAACATCCGTGCTGATCACTGGGGCCGCAGCAGCAAAGTCGGCTTCACATTGGATCCCATCTACGAGGCCGGCAGTTATCCCCTGACCGTCACCGTTACCAATGTCATTACCAACAGTGGCAACAATTCCAACGAGGATGCAGCTCCCACCCGCACGGGTATGGTACACATCATGGACTTAGTGCCCGTTCACCGCGTCCTCGTTGAGGAATACACCGGTACCTGGTGCGGCTGGTGCACCCGCGGCCTTGTGGCCATGCGCCTGCTCGCCGACGCCTTTGGTGACGACTTCATCGGTGTCGCTTATCACAACAGCGACCCCATGGCAATCACCACCAACTATCCCAACGATGTTCAGGGCTTCCCCAGCGCATTTGTTGAGAGATACTATGACGTTGATCCTTATTATGGCTATGAGTCCAACGGCTTTGGCATGAAAGACCTCGTTGAATACCTGATGACCCAACTCGCTCCCGTTGACCTCAATGTCAAGGCCGACTGGGCCGATGAGGCCAAGACCGAGCTCAAGGCTACCGTCGAGAGCAACTTCGTCATGGATGCTCCGGGCAGCGACTACGCTATCGAAGTCATGCTCGTTGAGGACGACATGTACGGCCCCGCAGGCACCGACTGGGACCAGCACAACTACTATGCCGATATGGCCGACCAGTATGCCAATGAGCCCAACCTGGGACCGTTGTGCGAGTTGCCCGATGTCATCTCGGATTATCACTTCAACGATGTGCTCGTGGCCACCTCGGGTGCCATCGACGAGAGCATGCCCGAATCAATCGTTGCCAACACGGTCAATAGCTTTGAGTACACATTCAATGTTGACGACATCTACAACTTGAACTATGAGCCGCTCATCCAGAACAAGGAGAAACTCCATGTTGTAGCCATCGTCATTGACAAGACTACCGGCAAGGTGCTCAATGCAGCTAAGGGCCACATCGGTAACACCGCTGTAAACGAGATCAGCGACAACAAGGCCGTGGCTTCGACCATCTACTTCGACCTCACGGGTCGCATGGTGGCCAACCCCACCAGCGGCATCTATGTCAAGGTCGTTCGCTACACCGATGGCACACATCGCAGCTTCAAGGTAATCAAGAAATGATCGCGATTATCTCTTAATTGAACAGGAAACCGCAGGCATCCGCATCATGCTTGCGGTTTCTTCTTTTTCACCAAAATCCATCAGTCTGACTGCCCTCTCGTTTTGCAGCACCTCGTCAAGCAATCTTGTTAATATAAAAAGATGTGAAAAATGATGTGGGGTTGAGGGAATTTGATTACCTTTGCGCAAAATTAAGAAACATCCATTATCATAAACAACGATAAGTCATTACCAAGTCATGAGAGGTATTCATGTTACAAGTGAGATAAAACCGCTGAAGAAGGTTTTGTTGCACCGTCCCGGACGTGAACTGCTCAACCTGACGCCCAACACCCTTGAGGAACTCCTGTTTGACGATATTCCTTATCTGAAAGTTGCCGAGGAGGAACATGACGCCTTCTCGCAAGTGTTGCGCGACAACGGTGTTGAAGTGGTTTACCTTGAGGACCTGATGGCTCAAGTGCTGGACATCAGTCCCGACATCAGGGAGCGCTTCCTGCGCCAATTTATCGAGGAAGCAGGCATCTGTGCCACCAAATACCACGACATCATCTATAACTATCTGAACAGCATCACCTCGAGCAAAGAGCTGGTGCTGAAAACGATGGAGGGCATCTATCTGCAGGACCTGTCCCGCGACCCGCGCGAGGTGGAGAATTCACTGGTTGACCAGGTGCGCGGCGACAGCCGTTTTGTGGTCAAGCCCATGCCCAACCTCTACTTCACACGCGACCCGTTCGCCTGCATCGGCACGGGTGTGAGCATCAACCACATGTTCTCGGTGACTCGTTGCCGCGAGACCATCTACGGGGACTACATCTTCAAGTATCACCCCGACTTCAACGACGTGGAGCATCTCTATGACCGCGACCTGCCCTACCGCATCGAGGGTGGCGACATCCTGAACCTGAACGAGCACACGCTCGCCATCGGCATCAGTCAGCGCACCGAGCCCGACGGCATCGAGTTGCTGGCCAAGAACATCTTCAACAAGAGTCATTCGGCCATCGACACCGTTCTCGCCATCCACATCCCCGAGACGCGCGCATTCATGCACCTGGACACCGTGTTCACCCAGATTGACCACGACAAGTTCACCGTGCATCCCGGCATCCTGGGACCGCTGGAGGTTTTCAAACTCACAAACAACAACGGTGAGATCAAGCTGGAGCGCAAAGAGGAAACCCTCGAGGAAATCCTCGCCGAGGCATTGGGACTGGAGCATGTGACGCTCATCAAGTGCGGTGGCGGCGACCGCATCACCGCCGAGCGCGAACAATGGAACGACGGCAGCAACACACTGTGCATCGCTCCTGGCAAGGTCATCGTCTATGAGCGCAACAACGTCACCAATTCGCTCCTGCGCGAAGAGGGCATCACCGTGCTGGAAATTCCCAGCAGCGAGTTGTCCCGCGGTCGTGGAGGACCCCGCTGCATGAGTATGCCGCTGTGGCGCGAAGAGTAAAACAGTTAATAGTTGGCATCAACTTTATAATTTTAATCTTTTAATACATTTTACAATTATGCCAAGAAGTTTATCTGGAAGAAGT
>DAIREJ010000134.1:0-6476 GCA_036795635.1 Sodaliphilus sp. | reverse complement strand
GTGCATCTCGGCCAGCGACGGGGTCATGTCTTTCTTCTTGAAGGCTTTCACCTTGGCCAGGTCAGCCATCATGGGTTGAGCACCCTCGCGATTCAGGCGGTCGCTGTCCATCGCCATCTTGTACAGATCGGCGACTTTCTGGTCAACGGTACCGAACTTGTGGTCGGTTTTACCCAGCTCCAGGAACATGTCGCGCAAGCGGTTCTCGTTCTCCTCGGCAATCACATTGAACACGCCATAGCTGGAATACTCGGGATGCTTGCTCAGCGGGTTGGCCTTCATCCAGCCACCACCGGCATACTCATAGAAATCGTCACCTGGCTTGACGCTCAGGTCCATGTCGGCACGGGTCACACCGTGCGTCACTTGTGCCTGCACGCCAGGCACAGCAGCCATCATTATGGCCATAGCTAATAACATCTTCTTCATTATTACTTATTATATAAAAGGTTAATCGGTTTAGTCGTTTGTTCCAACTTGCAAATATAGCAAAAATCCGATTACCCGATACGATATTTCTAGAAAAATCCAGAAAGCGTTCATGGCTCATCGCCTAAAAACGATGATTGAATTTAGGTGTGTAAGGTGTAATTTGTTGGTATTTAAAGGGTCTGCTCAAGCGCTTGTCATGCCACCCAGCAGAAAACCCAGTAGAGGAAAAGGACGATAAGGACCAGGATCGTGATGCGGATGCGCTCGGCATACTTCTGAATTCGATTTACATTTTCTGATGCCATAATAATAATAAGATATTAAGTGTATTTATATTTGGGTTTACAAAGGAGAGGAAAAAACATTACGAAGGCATTTCATTTATATAAAGATTCAGTGAATTACATTTCGGTTACATATCTGTTACTTTGGATGTTATGTTAACAATCCGTTTCATTTCGGTGACCATTCTAGATTGTAATTATTTCTTATTATTTCCTCAACGTGACCGTAATATCAAGCCCTTAATTTTGCATTGCCATACAGGGGACTAAACCAAATCCTTGGCTGGCTGAATAAGACAATGATTAAAGAAAAAGCAGAAAGATTTATCAGGATTTATAATCGCGTGAGGATTACTCTTCTTGTGATTATCCTCGTCGTGTTGTGTTATGTATTCACTACTGCGCATTATGTTGATGACAAGCAAACCCAAAAGACGCAGGTGGCCGATGTCGTGCCGACAAACAATCAGCAATAGTCAATGAATACGTTATTTCTGGGAATAGTCATATTCCTTATCATACTTGCTGTGTTCGACCTCGTGGTGGGCGTCAGTAACGATGCTGTGAATTTCTTGAATTCGGCCATAGGGGCAAAGGTGGCAAGGTTCAGGACAATTGTATTGATTGCGGCAATCGGCGTATTTATCGGTGCCTCGATGAGTAACGGCATGATGGATGTGGCGCGTCATGGCATCATGATGCCCGAGTTTTTCACATTCTATGACTTGATGAGCGTGTTCCTGGCGGTGATGGTGACCGATGTCATTTTGCTGGACATTTTCAACACGCTGGGCATGCCCACGTCCACGACAGTCAGCATGGTGTTTGAACTGCTTGGCGGCGCCTTTGCTATCGCCATAATCAAGATTGTGGACGGTGTAACCGATGTCAGAGGGGTAGCGTTAACATTGGGCGATTTGCTCAACACCGAGAAGGCCCTCAGTGTCATATTGGGTATTTTCCTGAGTGTCGCGATTGCTTTTGTACTCGGTACGGTAGTGCAGTGGATAGCCCGCATGGTGTTCACCTTTACCTATCGTGTGAACGGCCGGACGACAGATGTCAAGGGCGATATGGGCGGTCTGACAAGTTCTTCGCTCAAAATCGGCATCTTCGCTGGCATTGCTGTGACAAGCATTATATGGTTTCTGCTGATCAGCGGCTTGAAGAATTCGAGCCTAATGATACCGGAGCTCAAGCAACTGGTTGATGACAATACATGGGCGATACTTGGTGGAGGATTTGCGTTCTTTTCGGTCATCATGACTGTGTTTAGCGTTTTCAAGATGCCGGTTCTCAAGTTTGTCGTGCTGCTGGGGACCTTCGCTCTGGCGATGGCTTTTGCGGGTAATGACCTTGTGAACTTTGTGGGTGTTCCTCTTACTGGTCTCGATGCTTTTAATGATTATGATGCAAACGGAGCGGGTGATGCCCAAGGTTACCTGATGACATCGTTGATGGAATCTGCGCACACGCCGACGCTCTACCTGGTCATTGCCGGTGTGATAATGGTGCTGTCGCTCGTGTTTTCCAAGAAGGCCCAGAATGTAGTGAAGACCTCTGTTGACTTGTCGCGTCAAGACGAGGGGGACGAAATGTTCGGTTCTAGCGGAGCTGCGCGTGTGCTGGTTCGCACCACCCAACGTGCCGCGTCAGCAATAGCCCGTTTTATCCCTCTGAAGGTGCACCGATGGGTGGATGCACGCTTTAATTCCGATGCAGCCGTCTTGCCCGAAGGTGCCGCCTTCGACCATATCCGCGCCGCTGTCAACCTGGTGCTAGCGGGCTTGCTGGTCGCCTTTGGCACGAGCATAAAACTGCCGCTGTCGACCACCTATGTCACCTTTATGGTGGCGATGGGCTCAAGCTTGGCCGATCGTGCCTGGAGCCGCGAGAGTGCAGTTTTCCGCATTACTGGAGTGCTCAGTGTCATCGGTGGATGGTTCATTACCGCGGGTGCAGCCTTCATCATGTGTTACCTCATCACCAATGCTTTGTTCTTTGGCTCCTATGTTGCAATGATGATTGCCATTGCAATCGCCATCACGCTGCTCGTGCGCAGTAACTTGAAATATAAGAGCCATCAGCAAGACTCCGAGATGGATTTGATTTTCAAGCAGTTCAACCGCTCCCAGGACAAGGTCGAGCGGTGGAAGTTGCTGAAGATACATGTGAACCACAGTTCAACTGACCAACTGCAGTTTGCCAGCAACTGTTTCAAGAAGGTGACGACGGCCTTCCTGCACAACGAGTATTCCCACCTGCGCCAGGCCACTCACGAGATTGAAACGGCGCGCGAGCAGTTGAAGCGCCAGCGTCGCCGCGAGATTATCGGCCTTCGCAAGATAGATCCCATCCTGGCCATGGAGAAGAATACATGGTATTTTCTGACCAACAGCTCGATTGAGCAGATGCTTTACTGCCTCAAGCGCATCAACGACCCCTGCCGTGAGCACGTGGGCAACAATTTTTCGCCGGCTTCCAGCGAATTTGTCCTGTCATTCTCCCGAATCCAGGAGCAGATTCAGGAAATCTTCAGCAAGACCGAGAACCTCATCGCCTCGTCGTCCGTGACCGAGGAGAATGCCAAGGCCCTCCGCCATGAGACTGTGCAACTACAGCGCGAATTGTCTGATTACCGCAAGCAAGTGATTGACTCGATGCAGAAGAAATCGGTCAACATTGAATCATCTATCGTTTACCTCAATCTCGTCCAGGAGTCGGAACAGATTCTCAGCTGCATCCGCCACATGCTCAGGGGTATCTCAAAGTTCACTGCCGGAGCCTGAGTCCTTGGATCTGGCTACGGTTTGCCCATCTTGCATGCCCTGTTTCAATCCTGTTAAGATTTCTCTTGATTGTTGCATATATTCTGCAATGTGCCTAATTTTGCAACAAGTATGGCAAAGGAACGAATATTGATAGTAGATGATGAAGACACGCTGTGCGAGGTCTTGAAGTTGAATTTGGAAAATGAAGGGTACGAGGTGGATGTTGCCTACAGTGCCGAGCAGGCCCTTTCCCGTGGTGTAAAGGATTATTCCCTGATATTGCTTGATATCATGATGAGCGAAATCAGCGGCATCCAGATGGCAAGGATTTTGAAGGCCGAACCGACGACTGCCCAGATTCCCATTATCTTCTGCACCGCACGCGATACCGAGGACGAGATGATACAAGGTCTAGACCTGGGTGCCGATGACTATATCACCAAGCCCTACACGGTGCGCAACGTGATAGCCCGCGTGAAGAGCGTGCTGCGCCGCACGTCTTCCCACAGCGAGGCAGCCGCCATTCCCGGCGAGAACACCAGCAGCCACATCCTGCAGGTTGATGGCCTGAAGCTAGACATGGATTTCAAGGTGTGCTCAATCGACGGCGAGGATGTCAACCTGACCAAGACGGAGTTTGAACTCCTGGCCTATCTCATTTCCAATTCCGGTCGTATCTGTTCCCGCGAGGACATTCTGCACCACGTGTGGTCCGACCAGGTTATCGTGCTTAACCGCACCATCGACGTGAACATCACCCGCCTGCGTTCCAAGATTGGTCGCTACGGCTCCTATATTATCACCCGTTCAGGTTATGGCTATGGCTTCAGCTATTAAGCTTTCCTATCACAAGCGGCTCTTCCTGTTGCTGCTGGCTTTCTCGTGGGCGGTGATTCTGTGCTTTGCGGTGTTTCAGTACTACCGTGAGAAGCAGTGCAAAACCGAGGTGTTCAATGGCCAGTTGCAGATGTACAATCATCACTTGCTGGACGCACTAGAGGGTGATTTATATGACTCCGACTATCTAGAAAAACACGAGGAACCCTTCAACGAGCAACGCATTACAATCGTTGATTTCTCCGGCAAGGTCCTCTATGACGACACGGTGCCGCTTGACTCACTGGACAACCACCTGAAGCGTCCCGAGATAGCGAAGGCGATGAAGAACGGCAAGGGCTATCACATCGGGCGACAGTCTGCCAGTGACGGTCGGTTGTACTTCTATTCGGCAACCAAGGGCAAGCACATTATAGTTCGCACGGCCATCCCCTATAACGCGTCGCTGCGTGAATTGCTGAAAGCCGACTGGGCCTTCTTGTGGAGTATCTTCATCTTCAGCATCGTCATGAGTGTGCTGGCCTATTTTGCCACCCGTCGTCTGGGCAACACCATCGAACGCCTGAACCGTTTTGCCGCCAAGGCCGAGAATGGTGAGTCCTTCGACGATGAGAAGCCGTTCCCCAACGATGAGTTGGGCTCCATCTCCAATCACATTGTCCAGTTGTATGCCCAATGGCAGCAGACGATCAAGGACCGTGACTTTGAGCACGAGTCGGCCATGCGCGAAGAGCATGAAAAAATCCGCATCAAGCGCCAACTGACCAACAACATTAACCACGAGCTGAAGACTCCGGTGGCATCCATGCAGGTGTGCCTGGAGACACTGCTATCGGGCATAAAACTGAATGAGGAACAGCAGCATGAACTGCTTGAGCGGTGCTATGTGAACAACGACCGTCTGCGCCGACTCCTAGCCGACGTTTCACTGATTACCCGCGTTGAGGATGGTGGACAGTTGATAGGTCGCGAGACCGTTGTAGTGAACAAAATCCTTGAGGATCTAGCTGCTGAAATGGAAGCTACGACCGAGGAACAGCACATGGCGCTGCATCTTGATATCAAAGACCAGATTGTCGTGTATGGCAATTTGTCATTGCTGTATTCAATCTTCCGCAACCTCACCGAGAATGCCATAGCCTATTCGGGCGGCAAGAACATCTATATCACCCTGCTGGAACATAGTCAACAACGTTATCTCATCCGCTTCGAGGACGATGGCTGTGGTGTTGCCAACGACCAGTTGCCTCGACTGTTTGAGCGCTTTTATCGTGTTGACAAGGGGCGTTCTCGCCAGAAGGGTGGCACCGGCTTGGGCCTGTCCATTGTCAAGCATGCGGTACTGTTCCACGGCGGCATCATCACGGTGAGCAACCGTCCCGAGGGTGGCTTGAGGTTTGATTTTACCTTGCAGGATATCATACCTTTAAAGAAGATGTAAACCGAAGAAGAAACAGTCGAGTGACTGACGAAATCAGAATAATAATCCCGGCAGAACTGCGTTGTCGTTTGCGGGCTCTGCCGGGATTATTGTTTTGTGATTTAGAATGGGAGACGGACTTCTCCAGGGCTTGGAAGGAAGTCCTCGTTGGGTGGCGGCGGGGTGGGAGGTCCGCTGGGCGTTGCAGGGTCACCGGTGCCGGCATTCATCTTGGAATCATAGGTCTTGACACCAGTGGTGAGGTTCTGCCCGTCTTCCAGGTTCTCGAATCGTGCGTACTTGCTGACGAAACGCAGGTCAATGGTGTCGGTGGCACCGCTGCGGTGCTTGGCGACGATGAATTCGGCCAGTCCTCGGATATCGTTACCCTCGGCGTCCTTACCCGATTTGTTGTAATAGTCTTGTCGGTGGATGAAGCACACGATATCGGCGTCCTGCTCGATGGCGCCCGATTCACGCAAGTCGCTGAGTTGCGGGCGCTTGCCCATCTTGTCGTCGGCGGCACGGGTCTCGACGCTGCGGTTGAGCTGCGACAGGGCAATGATGGGGATGTTCAGCTCCTTGGCGAGTTGCTTGAGGTTGCGTGAGATGGTGCTCACCTCCTGCTCGCGGCTGCCGAACTTCATGCCGGTGGCATTCATGAGCTGCAGGTAGTCGATGATAATGACCTGCACGCCTTTTTCCTTGACAAGGCGACGCGCCTTGGTCCTG
>DAIREJ010000133.1:0-6490 GCA_036795635.1 Sodaliphilus sp. | reverse complement strand
AGGGCGAGGAGACTTCCACCAACCCCATGGCTACCATCTTCGCATGGAGCGGTGCACTGCGCAAGCGCGGTGAGAAGGACGGTCTCAAGGACCTCATGAACTTTGGTGACCAGCTCGAGGCTGCTTGCTTCGACACCCTCAACTCGGGTATCGTGACCAAGGACCTCGTGAACCTCATGGAAGGTGTTGAGGCCAAGGCCGTCAACAGCGCCGAGTTCATCAAGACCATCCGCACCAACCTCGAGAAGCGCCTCGGCTAATCCCCGACGTTTCCCCGAGAAACCCACAGAGGGCTGCGGCACAAATGGTGTCGCAGCCCTCTTTTACTTTTTACTGTACACGCTGTTATAGTATTACGGGCTGCCAGCCCGTAATAATGCTTAAACAATTCTTTTACTCCACAATAGGCTCCCTTTTAGGGAAATACATTATCTTTGCATGGCAAAAGAGGAAGGATGAGATTATGATCAGTTACTGGAAATGCAAAGATGGATTCAACGAGATCAATCAGTGGAAGTCGGGATGCTGGATTAAGGTCACCAACCCGACTGACGAAGACCTGGCGTTGCTGAAGGAACGCTTTGCCGTGCCCGACTTCACCCATGATGCCAAGGACATCGAGGAGCGCCCGCGTGTTGACCATGAGGACAACTGGATGCTGGTGTTTGTGCGGGTGCCCGGCAAGAACATCGACGAGGACGGTGATACAGTCTTTTCGACCGCACCAGTGGCCATCCTGATTCGCGATGATGTGTTCATCACGGTCTCTTACTACGACAACGAGGTGCTCGACGACTTCATCCGCTGGAGCAAGCAGCGCCGCATCAACAACTGCAAGGGCTACGACCTGCTGCTGTCGCTGATGCTCTCCACGTCGGTGTGGTACCTCAAGTACCTGAAGCAGATGAACGCCATGATGAACACCGCCGAATTGCGCCTAGAGAAGAAAATGGACAACGACGAACTGATGCGCACCATGGGACTGGGCAAGTTCCTGATTTACTTCATCACATCGCTCAACGGCAACATGACCGTGCTCACGCGCCTCAAGAAGCGCCTGCGTACATTGCCCCACGACGAGGATCTGCTCGACGACGTCGAGATCGAGACGCAACAGGCGCTCGACACAGCAAGCATCTATAACGACATTCTGGAACGGCAGCAAGAGACTTACTCATCAATCATCGGCAACAACCTGAACCGCATCATGAAGACGCTAACGGTGGTCACCATCCTGCTGATGATACCCACTGTTATTGCAGGCTACTACGGCATGAACGTGCCCAACGGCATGGAGGCATTGCCCTTCGGCTTCCCCTTTGCCGTTGTCCTGTCAATAGTGCTGATGGCTATCGTCTATATCTTCATCCGCCACAGCAAGTATTTCAAATAGCACACAACCAGCCAAAAGTAATTCACTTCTAACTTCTAACGCCAACGAATGGTTGCAAGAACTCGTCAAGGGAATTGACGTTGAGCTTATGGG
The DNA here is from genome assembly GCA_036795635.1 of Sodaliphilus sp. Lineage (GTDB taxonomy): Bacteria > Bacteroidota > Bacteroidia > Bacteroidales > Muribaculaceae > Sodaliphilus. The sequence goes on along the minus strand of DAIREJ010000133.1, from coordinate 5,004 downwards.
CAATCTGGATTTTCTTGTTCGAGACCGTTCTCAGGTTCCTATAGCGCATGCAAATCATGATAACTGTCCTTGAGAAGCCGTGGCACAGCAAGGCAATCAGGTTGATCTCATCTTCGCGCAAGGTACCGCCGGCAACCTCTTGTGCTTTCACCAACACGTTGTCATACAGGTCGTTAGCCAGTGATTGCAGGTTGTCCCAATAGGATGCGCCCACCTCGTCGGGACCACGCATCGTCATCAGCTTTTTGAAGCGCTTGGCAAAGGTCGTCTCGTTGCACTCGTAGGACCACTGCAGCAGCTGGTGAACAACTTGCATCTGCTTGTCCACGATGGTTCTCAACTCATCAGATTGCTGTTTTCTGGCCTCAAGGTCAGCTATGGCATCGCTCATGCGCGCCTCGTTGCCCAGATACTCCGCCTGCGCTTCTTTCAGGCTCTGCTCGTAGTCGTTAATCGTTATCCGCATGTGTTGCAGGCTGGCGATAGACTGGTCCAGATCGGCCTTTTGCAGCTCGTATTCGGTCTGTTGGATTTTCAGGCGATTGCGGTAACGCCACACGAGAAACGCCAGTGCCAGTGCCGTCAACAATAGCAGGGCAAGACCCAAAAGTGTTCCTTTGAGGCGCGAACTCAGCAGGGCTTTCTCTAATGCCGCCTGTTGAGAGTCGTATTTCTTCTCCACTTCCAGCAGTTTATCGTTCATGCTGCTCATCGTCACCGAATCGACAAGATTGTGAGTCATGTTCAGGTAGTTGATGGCATCATCCACTTTACCCTCGCGGCGGGCGAAATCGGCAAGCAGCTGATAGTGCATGATGCTGTCGGCGACTGTTGTCATTTCTGGAGCGTGCTGCATGTAGTAGCGTGCCGAATCCATGTGACCCAGGTGCAGATAGGCTAAAGCTGCAGTGTAATGGATTCGGGGGTGTATCTTGAGTTTTCCTTTCCAGCTGAGAGCCTCGACAGCGTCGTCTTTAGCTCCCTGGTAATCCCCGCGGGAAGCGCGGTACTCGGCGCGGCTGAACAGGTTTGCAACCACATACTGCGGTTTGATTTCCTGTATGGACAGATTAATGGCGGCGTTGATGTAGGACATGGCACTGTCCTGTTTCTCCTTATTGATGCGGTACAGACCGCCAAGTTCACTCAGGCAGATGATCTGGTTAGGCTTGTCGTCCAAAGCGTTGAACAGGTCAAGTGCTTCGCGGTATTTACTGGCACCAAGGGTTTTGGCGCCGATGACCTGGCTCTGGTACAGCTCGCCCATCATCATTTTTGCGAGAGCGCGGGTCCTCAAGTCAGTGTCGATGGCAAGGTCCTCGGCCTGACGCAGGCAGGTAACGGCTTTATCCAGATTCCCCAATTCCGCATTGATGTAGCCTTGATAGAGCAGAGCACGGGCGTGTTTCTCCTTATCGTTATGCACCATAAAGTATTTCACCGCCCCGTTGATGTTGCTATCGTTGGTAGCTGCGATGCGGCAATCGTGGTTGGCTTGGGTTGTCAACAGATCATAATAGGCTCTGTCCTTGTTGTTATAGGATGAGGTATTGATGGCATTAAGCATCAGCAAGGCATCCTCGGCTTGATTCTGGGCCAGCAGCGTGTCGATGTCAACGAGCTGGCGATTGTCGACATCATTACCGCAACCACCCAAAACTGCGGCAACACTTATCGCCGCTAGCATAAAAATAATATGTATGGAGTTTCTCATATTTTGAATTATGAAGGAAAAAAACACTTAGTGCTGTAGTGTTTTGGCGTGAGTTTTTTTGAGCCTTCAACCGCAAAAATACGCTTTTTTTTTGAGGTAATCCGCAACCCCAAACGACAAATTACCCCCAAATGACTTTTTTGTTTTTTAAGTAACTGAATATCAGTATATTATATTCAAAAGAATGACCATCGAATGCTAGCCATTTTCAGTAAATCCGTTGTAATTTTGCAAGTGAGGGTTAGCCCGTTTTCATCGCACCATATCTTTAGACTTTTTGCTCTAAAGAAATCAAAAGTTGGGAATGAAATTGACTGATTATTCAGCGCGGTCTAATCTCACAAGTAGAAGTAGTATTGTTTAATCTTTTAAATGGAAACGATTATGGCAACACAAATTAATTTATCATCGCGCGAATGGTGCGACCTTGTGTTTGACGGAAAAAACAAGGACTTCGGGGCATATGTAATCCGTACCGACTCGACCAAGCGTCACAACAAGGCTATCCTGTGGACTCTCATCGGTACCATCGTCTTTGGCTTGATCTCCTTTGCTTACGTGAAGGCTAACCAGTACCTTGAAGAGAGAAAGCTGGCCCAACAGGGTGAACAGAAGGTAGTGTTCATTGACATGACTCCTGATGCCGAAGAACCCGAACCTGAACCCATCGAACAAGAAAAGCCTGAAGTGCTTCAAGAGGAAGAATTCCTGAAAACGATTAAGGTGACCGAACTCCAGATTGTCGAAGACAAGAATGTGAATCCGAAGGACGAGATCGTGTCGATAGACGAGCAAATCGCAACTGACGCATCCGCCGGACATGTTACCAATCTTGACGGAACTACTGATAAAAACATTTTCCAAGAAGCCAAGCATGAGGTAGTCATTGAGGAGGAGAAGCCTGTCGAGGAGAAACCGGTTGAAGTCTTCATTTCAGTGGAGCAGATGCCCCAGTTCCCTGGCGGAGATGAGGCTCTGATCAAGTACCTTTCGTCCCACATCAACTACCCGCCCATGGCAGCCGAGAGCAATATTCAGGGTCGTGTCGTTGTGCAGTTCGTTGTTGACAAGACCGGTAAGGTGGGTGAAGTGAAGGTCGTTCGTTCGGTGGACAAGGATCTCGACAGGGAGGCCGTTCGCGTCTGCAAGTCGCTGCCCAAGTTCGTTCCGGGCCGCCAGAATGGCCAGCCAGTGTCAGTATGGTACACCCTGCCCGTAACCTTCAAACTCCAGGGCACCAATTGATGGACACCTTGGTTTAAAAACCCGACGCTGGATAGGCATCGCAACATGCAATGCCTATCCAGTTTTCATTTCAAGTCAGTAAAATCCAACTCCAACCGTTTTACTTTTAGTTCTTTTCATTCTATTCTTTCTCTGTTTAATAATGTTGCGCTTTGTGATGAGCAGGTATAGAAAAAGCGGTCAGAGGACCGCCTTTTCCTTATAGACATATTATTCCAGTATCAATTGTTCAGGATGATGTTGATGATGGAGTTGATGTCTGCGATGTTGATTTCTCCATCACCGTTCAAGTCACCCTTGACACCCACGGGCAGGAGAGTCACCGTACAACTAGTGCTCAGATTACTGCCATCGGTGGTTATGGCTGTGATGGTGGCGGTACCCACGCTGTGTGTTGTTACCAAGCCGTTACTGTCAACGGTGGCGACACTCGGATTATTCGATGCCCAAATCACGGTTTTAATATCACATTCCTCGGGCAGAACAGTCGCTGTCAGTTGCAGGGTCGAGCCCTCATTTAAACCCGCGGTCGTCACATTCAACTGTATGGACTCAGCTTGCACTAGCGAAACTGTTACATTGCAAGAAGCGCTCAAGTCAGTGCCGTCGGTCGTTGTTGCGGTAATAACGGCATGACCGGCTGCCACGGCGCTGACCAAGCCACTCTGACTTACCGTGGCCACGCTCTCATCGCTGGACGTCCACATCAATGCCTGGCTGGCGTCGGCTGGCAGAACGGTGGCTGTCAATTGCTGGCTTTCGTGGCCATGCAGTGTGAGCGACGTCGTGTCAAGCGAGAGGTGCTCGGCGAGCGTCAGGTTCTGATAACTGCGGAAACGGCCCCAGTTCTCGTCATTCATGTATTCCTTCATGGAAGCTCTAGGGACACACAAGGTCGCATAGGCATAGGCTTCGTCAGAGAAACTGTAATAGGCATACATCGCCGGAGGCACAGGTGCCAGACATGTTACATTCCCCAACGATGGGCAATCATAGAAAGCCTTGTTTGCCAGATATGTCACTGATGAACCGATCACCACGTCAGTCAACTGATAGCAATACTGGAAACAATACTCTTCAATAACGCGAACAGAATTACCTATCACTACCGATTTCAGGCCAGTACACGAGTTGAAAGCGCATGGGTACAAGGTGACGACAGAATTGGGAATAACGACACTCTGCAATCTCTCGCAACCGTAGAAAGCGTGAGAGCTAATGCTGTCAATCGAATTGGGAATCTCGATGCTGGTCATATTATAGCAATTGTAGAAAGCTTTATAACCAATGGCCGTAACGGCATACTCCACACCATTGTGGACTACGGTCTCGGGAATTACAACGTCGCCTCTGTAGCTGCCCACATTTTGGACCTCATAGGTCACCGCGGCTTCATTGCCGTTGATGTTGTAATAGATGCCATCGACCTTGAAGTCGTAGGCGAGAGCGGTAGCTGGCAGCAGGAGAGCCAGCAGCAGGAGTGAAAAGCAGAAGAGTTGTTTCATTACATTAAGTATTAGAAAAGTTAATATAGGCTGATAGAATAATCATTGATTTAAATTGACCCGCAAAAGTAATCTATTATTTCCAATTATCATCATCGGTTTGCCCATTTTCCATCTCCCGTAGTCGCCTTATATATACTGAGATTTAACTAACATTTTTATTAACAACTAATTACAATAACAACGACATGATGAGACGACTTTTGATAATTATGAATTACGCGGCTCAGCTCATGGCACTGATCGACTTCGGTAAGACCATTAAGCGCTGGAACACAAAGAGCAACATCAAGAAACAGAAAGAACGCCCAAAAATCAAAACACAAATGACCTCTCCCTCCAAAAAGCCACCAACAACACAAAAAAAAAGAAGCGCAACCGACTGATTTCTCAGCGATTGCGTCTCTTTTAAGTGATCCCTACAGGATTCAAAATATAGAATTCTATGAAATTTAAAAATACTCAAAACACAATGATTATCAACACATTATGAAAGTTAATAATTCTAAATAGTATTATAAAATTCCATTCAAATGCATT
>DAIREJ010000132.1:0-6531 GCA_036795635.1 Sodaliphilus sp. | reverse complement strand
CGCCCACGTTGATGTTTTCGAAATGGATACCATCGTGTTCATATTTGTCAACCAATTTGTTGATGGTGTCGCACAGCATCCTGAAGGATTGCATGTCGGTGATTTGGGAGCCGATGTGGAAATGCAGGCCAGTCAAGTGGATGTGGGGCAGGGCGATAGCCTGTTGTAATACTTGGGGTAGCATATCGAGGGTGATGCCGAATTTGTTGTCGGCGGTGCCGGTGGTGATGTAGCGATGGGTGTGAGCATCAATGTCGGGATTTACCCTGAAGGCGATTCGTGCCTGTTTGCCCATCTCGCCGGCAATCTGATTGATGACCTCCAGTTCAGGTACTGATTCCACGTTGAAGCAGCCGATTTCGTGTTCCAGTCCCAATCTGATTTCCCAATCTGTCTTGCCGACGCCCGAATAACTCATGTCTTGCGGATTGAAACCGGCCTCGATGGCTGCTTGGATTTCGCCGCCACTCACTAGGTCAGCACTCAAGCCCATTCGCGCTATCTCACTGATGATGTGCTTGTTCTCGTTGGCTTTCAGTGCATAGTGGACGATACAGTTCATGTCGGCGGTCTGCCGTTTGATTTCTTGAATTGTGGCTTGCAGCAATTCCATGTCGTAGAAGTAGAACGGTGTCCGCACCGATTGCAGGAAGTCAATCTGGAAATTACTGTTGTTCAATTCGTTATGCGATGATATCATCTCGTTCATTTTGGTTATGATTTGTTTGATGAGGCAAAATTATTAAAAAAATATTTACAATCCATAAAATTTGCAAACAATATTGACATCAACGTGCTATAAAGGCCTTTTTCGTTAGCATAAATCTTGATGAAGGCCGTTAGACCGAAAATGGTGTAAAAAAGACTTTTTGCAGATGTAAATAGTTTTTTCACGATATTTTAATATACTGATTTTATGTCAATTAAAGTTATTAACAGGGGTTGTTAACAATTTTTATTTTCAAAAATGTAAATTATTCGTTTGTAATTGCAAATTATGTCGGAAAAATGTTGTACCTTTGAAGTCCCAAAAAAATGGGAAAAGAGACACACCCGATAGCAATGGTTTTTTTAAATGGAACTGCCTGTGTATCATATACCTGCGTTGCTTGAACAGAGCATCGAGGGGCTCGCCATCAAACCTGATGGCACCTATGTTGACGTCACCTTCGGCGGTGGTGGGCACAGTCGTGCCATTTTATCTCACTTGAATGCTGCCGGCAGGCTCGTGGGGATGGACCAGGACATGGATGCATGGGCAAACCGGCTTGATGACGACAGGTTTACATTTGCACACGGGAACTTTGCCTATCTCAAGAATTTCCTGCGCTACTATGGCATCAGTTGTGTGGACGGAATAATTGCCGATCTGGGTGTTTCTTTTCATCACTTTGATGCGCTGGACAGGGGGTTTACCTTCCGTGGAGATGCTCCGTTGGACATGCGCATGAACCGCAGCGCGTCATTCACCGCGATGGACCTTGTGAATTGCTATGATGAGGAACGGTTGGCCCAGGTGCTCTACCTGTACGGAGAACTCAAGACGTCACGTCGTCTGGCTACTGCCATCGTCAAGGCGCGCCCGTTGTCAACGACCGGAGAGCTCGTGAATGTCGTGAGGCCGTTGCTTAAGCCCACGCAGGAGAAGAAAGAGCTGTCGATGGTCTTCCAGGCATTGCGCATTGAAGTCAACGGTGAGCTGAATGCCTTGCGCAAACTGCTGTCGCAGTCGCTTGAAGTGCTCAAGCCGGGAGGCCGCTTGGCTGTCATCACCTATCACTCGCTTGAGGACCGTCTAGTCAAGAACTTCATGCGCACTGGCAACGTCGAGGGTCAGCAGGTGAAGGATTTCTTTGGTCGAGTGAGCACGCCGTGGCGTGTAGTGACCAACAAGGTGATTGTTCCCAGCGACGAGGAGATAGAGCGCAATCCCCGCTCGCGCAGTGCCAAGCTGCGTGTTGCCGAGTTGCTCCCGCCCCCCAGTCAGGAAGAACGTTAACGTCAACTATTGTGATTGAACAACTAAAAGCATTATTACCCATGCGTGAAAAGAAAAACTATACAGCAGCGACAAGAAAAAAAGCGGGAAAAGACCTGATCCAGGGCCGTTTCTTCTCGCTGGACTTCTTCAAGCGTAATTGGTATTACGTCGTTTTTATCGTGGCGATGGCACTTGCCTACATAGGCAACAAGTTCACTAGCCAGCGCAGCATCCAAGAACTCATCGGCCTCAAGGTTGAGTTGGCCAACGCCCAGACCGATCTGGTCAACGCAAGTGCCAAGTACAACTCGATGATCAGAGAGAGCCAGATGGTGCTTCTCATGAACGAGAAGCATCTGGACCTGACCCCACCCCTGGACCCGCCCTATGAGCTGAAGTCCCGCTAATTGAATGATTGATAATTTATTACACCCGCGTTTGACTCATGAAGCAAAACAATAAACGACATATCCTGTGGCGCTATGCGCTAGTCGTGGGAGCCATGCTCTTGTTCTCGGCTTGGATTGTCTTCAACATGTTCAAGTTGACAGTTGTTCATGCTGCCGCATGGAACGAGAAAGCCAAGACTGTGCTTGACAGTATCACGCCCATACCGCCCGAACGCGGCAAACTGCTGGCCGATGACGGCACCGTGCTGGCGGCTAATCTTCAGTTCTATGTGGTGCGCATTGACTGGTTCGCCCAGGGTATCGAAGTGGACTCACTCATGAAGGACATCGGTCCCTTGTGCGACAGCCTTGCAGCGTTTGACTCCTCGATGACCGCTGTCGAGTGGCGCAAGAAGTTGCTTGAGGACCGCAAGAACATCCTGGATGCAGCCAAGACGCCGCCTCCTGGCAAGAAAGCGCGCAAGAACCATGCCTATCGCCTCTTCCCCTACATGCTCACACATCGTGAATATCAGCGCATCCGTCGCTTCCCCTTCTTCAAGCGTCCCAAGAACCAGAGCGGCTTTTATGAGGAGGTACACGTCAAGCGCACCAAGCCCTACGGTGCTATGGCTGCCCGAAGTATCGGCAGTCTGGACAGTACTGGTGTGCATGGCAGGTCAGGACTGGAGAGTGCGCTTGACTCGCTGCTTTTCGGCACGCCCGGCATCGCGCGGAATATCCAGCTCACCAATGCCATTGTGCCAGTGGAGAGCGTTCCCGCTGTCAAGGGTTATGACATCACCACGACCATCAATGTGCAATTGCAGGATATCGTGGAGAACGAACTCAATAAGATGTGTATCGAGACCGATGCCCAGTGGGGCACCTGTGTGCTCATGGAGGTCGCTACTGGCGAGATTAAGGCCATCAGCAACCTGGAACGCAACAAGATGACAGGTGAGTATGTCGAGAATATCAACCATGCCGTGCTGGGTTACGAGCCTGGCTCTGTGGTCAAGACCATCTCGATGATGGTGGCGCTCGAGGACGGCATTGTCAATAATATCGAGGAACCGATCGTCACGGGTTCGACTTGGACCTATGCTGGCGGTAAACCTATCACCGACGCTCACGGCGGTGCCACACGCACGCCGCGCCAGATCATCGAGACCTCATCCAACATCGGAATGGCGAAACTGATTGTCCGCAAATATGGTGACAATCCGCCGGGTTTCAAGAAACGTCTGGAGGAGATGGGCTTCTTTGAGCCGTTCAACTTGGGTATCGCGGGTGAGACGACACCGTGGTTCCAAAATGCCGAGATCAAGAACGGTGGTCGCGTGACCCTTTCCAGGCAGGCCTTCGGTTACGGCTCACGCATCCCGCCGTTGTGCACGTTGGCGATGTATAACGCCATTGCCAATGACGGCAAGTATGTGAAACCTCGTCTCTTCAAAAAACTCTCGCGTGACGGGGAACCCGATTCCATCATCCCGGTGACCTACATCCGTGAGCAGGTGTGCTCGCCCGAGAATGCGCGCAAACTGCGGATTATGCTCCACGATGTCGTGTGGGGCAGTTTTGGCACCGCGCGCCACTGGGTGCAGGACGAGAAAGTGGAAATCGCAGGTAAGACAGGTACTGCCTACACAACCTCTGGAGGACAGTACAGTGGACAGAAACGTCTTGCCTTCTGCGGCTTCTTTCCCTATGAGAAGCCCAAGTACTCATGCATGGTGTTGATGTTGGGTGCCAACTGCGGTGCCGGTGCGAGCAGCGGAATGGTGCTCAAGAACATCGCCCGCAAGATGTATGCCCACGGTTTGCTGGGAGCATCTCCCGACTATGCTACCGAGAAGCCTAAAGCAGGCCAAGAGACGAAGAATTATCCCACGCTGTATGCGTCGATGGGTGACACCAAGTCCAGGTACATCAACCGCGGCCTGGGCATCAAGTCGTCGCACCGCTATGCCCGCCCGGTCAAAGTGCAGAAGGGTGTGCCCAACGTTATCGGACTGGATATCCGTGAAGCCATTCAGATACTTGAGGATGCTGGATTGAACGTGAGTTTTACGGGAACGGGCATGGTAACCGCCCAGAGTCTTGCTTCGGGCTCTAACTATGTGCGTGGCCAACGCATCAATTTAAGGTTAAGAAATACTTAAATAATACCACTAAAAAACTGAAGAAATGAAGAAGAAATTATCACAACTGATAGCATCCATCCAGCCGCTGCAAGTGGTTGGGACTACTGATATCGAAATTACTGACCTGATCAACGACTCACGCCAGGCGGGCAAGGGAGTTCTCTTTGTCGCTGTCAAGGGCGTGGCGGTGGACTCACACCGCTTCATCGGTGACGTGGTGGCAGCCGGTGCTGCAGCCATCGTGTGTGAGGATATGCCTCAAACGCTCAGCGAGGGGGTTGCCTATATCCAGGTCGAGGACAGCGTCATTGCTCTGTCTCATCTTGCCGATGAGTGGTTTGACCATCCTTCGCGGGCTTTGCGCCTGGTGGGTGTCACCGGCACCAACGGCAAGACCACCACGGCCACGCTGCTCTATGAGATGGCAAGGTTGATGGGCTATAAGGCCGGACTACTCTCCACGGTGAAGAACATTGTTGACACCGTCGAGACGCCTGCCAAACAGACGACACCTGACCACTTGACGCTCAACCGCCTGTTGCACGAAATGGTGCAGGCGGGTTGTGAATATGCGTTCATGGAAGTGAGCTCCCATGCGTGTGTGCAGCGCCGCATCGAGGGCATCACGTTTGCAGGCGGCATCTTCACCAACCTCACGCGTGACCACCTGGACTTCCACAAGACGGTGGATAACTATATCGCCGCCAAGAAGATGTTCTTTGACGCCCTGCCCAAGGAGGCTTTTGCCCTGGTCAATGCCGATGACAAGGTGGGGGAGGTGATGCTCCAGAACACATGTGCCGCCAAATACCGCTACTCGCTGCGCGCTTTGGCCGATTTCAAGGCCCGCATCGTGGAGTCGCGTCTTGACGGAACGACTTTGGAAATCAACGGCAATCAGTTAGAGGTGCAGTTCACGGGCCGTTTCAATGCCTATAATCTGCTCTCGGTCTATGGTGCCGCATTGCTGTTGGGCTTTGACCCGCAGGAGGTGCTGGTGAAGATGAGTCTGCTGGTTCCCGTTGCAGGGCGCTTCCAGACACTGCGATCCCCGCGTGGCTACATCGCTGTCGTGGACTATGCCCACACTCCTGATGCGCTCGTTAATGTGCTGGACACCATCCGTGACGTGGTGGGTCCGTCAGGACACATCACCACCGTGTGCGGCTGTGGCGGTGACCGCGACGCCGGCAAGCGTCCGATTATGGCGCGTGAGGCCGCTGTGCGCAGCGACCGTGTCATCCTCACCAGCGACAATCCCCGCACTGAGGATCCTGATGAGATCCTGCGGCAGATGGAGATTGGCCTGCCTGATGACGCCCGTCCCCGCACCTTGACGATTACCGACCGCCGCCAGGCCATCCGCACCGCCTGCCAACTTGCTCAACCCGGCCACGTGGTGCTCATTGCAGGCAAGGGGCATGAGGATTACCAGGAGATTATGGGTGTGAAGCACCATTTCGATGACCGCGAGCAAGTACTTGAGGTATTTGCCGGCGAGGAAGCAACCAATTGATTATTAACCACATCAACGCAAGGATATGTTATACCATCTTTTTCATTACCTCGAACAGTATCACCATGTGAGTGGTGCCCGCCTGTTTGAATACATCACTTTCAGGTCAGGCTTTGCCTTCATTCTTTCATTGTTCATCGGCATCGTCATTGGCCGACGCATCATCTTCAAACTCAAGGAGCGCCAGATGTGTGACAAGGAGCGTGAGGAGAAGTTGGGCGGCAACTCCGCCAAGCAGGGTACGCCCACTATGGGAGGTATCATCATTATCATTTCGATTCTGATACCTTGCCTGTTGCTGGGCAAACTCAACAACGTGTATATGTTGCTGATGATTGTCTCGACACTCTGGTGCGGCGCACTGGGTTTTGCCGACGACTACATCAAGGTTTTCCATCACAATAAGCAGGGCCTGAAGGGCAAGTTCAAAATTGTGGGCCAGGTGGGTCTGGGTATCATTGTGGGTTTGACCATGTATCTGAGTCCTGCCATCGT
>DAIREJ010000131.1:0-6571 GCA_036795635.1 Sodaliphilus sp. | reverse complement strand
GCCCAAGCCGACATGGTCAGCAGGGCAAGCGTGAGGAGAGAAAATAATTTCTTCATAAAAGCTTGAATGAATTAAGTTAATGAAACTATGTTAATAAACCAAAAATGTTCATTTTGAGTGCTTTAGAGTAGCGAGGTCCGTTTCATGCCACAAAGGTACGCACAATATTAATAATGTGCAACAGTTTCTCGTGTTTTTTAGCGGACTGTAGCCTATACCCTGCGGGGCTAATGCTAACCTTTAGCTGGGCGAAGCCAATTTGGCGAATGACACGAATGACGCGCATTTTATTCATTTGTGAAATTAGTCTAATTAGCGATATTGGCATTAAACAAAAGGTTCGCGGCGGCCCCAAAACTGTTTAAGTTGTTTTCCACCCAAAAGAGCGCGTCAGCCTTCGTTCCATTCGCCGTATAGAAAAAGCCCGGGGTGCGCTATCTTCAGCGGGCCCCGGGCACACGATGCAAAATTTAGTATTTACTGTGGTTATGAAAAATTACTGTATTTGCACTAGGATCAACAGTTTGGGCGTCAACGAACCACCTTGGTGGTAGTGGTTGTGCCGTTGCTGTAACGGGTCACAACGATGTTGATGCCGTTGAAGGGCTTGTCGCTCATCATACCCTGGACATTGTAGTAAGTGGTACTTACCACGTCGCCATAGTACTGTACTTCCTTCACGCCAGTGCTGGGTGAGGGAGGAGTACCGGGAGACTCGCTGCCGTAGCCGGCGGGAGCATCGCCTTCGCCGTCACGCGGACGCTGTCCGTGAACAACGGGCGTGTGGCCGTCGGCCGAACCCTTGACGATGTAGTAGAAACGAACGAAGATCTTGAGGTCGTCATCGATGATCCACTCGTTGTTGTTTTGGTCCACGGTGGTGTTCATGTCATCGAGAGCAGCGAACAGGATGTTCATCTCACCAGGAGTGATCCAGTGATTGGCATCGTCATAGTCCTCGGCTTTCTCCTTGACAAAGTAGATCTCGTCGCCGTTGAAGGAGACATTCACCGAATCTTTCACATACTCGCTCCAGACGCAGATCGGGCCTGTGGTGGTACCCGGAGCAGCCTCGAAGTGCGAGCCGACGTGGTTCACCGTGTCCTCGGGAACCCACTTCCAGTTGCGAAGCTTGCCGTTCTTACTCTCCACGAACACGCGGAACATGTAGGGCTCGTAGGGCATGGTGTTGATGGTGGGCATGACGCCGGTGGCGTCGATGGTCATCAGGTACATGCTGGTCTGGCCGTTGTCGTTCCAGGTGACAGCCGCGTTGTTGGTCTGGCGCTCAACATCAACCGAAGTGATGTAAACGTCGCCCACACCGGTCCTCCACTTGGGAGCACCGTAGCTGTTGTGGATGTGGTCGCTCTCGTAGAGCACGCGGTCAAATCCCATGGTCCAAACGACGGGCACATAGGTCAGGTACTGATTGTAGTCGCCCAGGATGGTGTCCACATCGAGGTGGATGTGGTGCTGTCCACCGGGATAGATTTCCTCGTAGTCGTAGGAGGGGTTCAGTGTCTCCTGGTAGTTACCATCGGAGGTGCGCTGGAGTACGCCCAAGTACTTGCGGTCAGCCTGATCGGGATAAGCAGCGGTACCGCGCTCAGCGGTGTAGAAGTAGATACCAGGATCGGACTCCAAGGGGAGATCCATGGCGGCGTTGCGCACGTCCATCACGAGGGTGCGCACGGTGTCGTTGTCAATCTGGTTGAGGCTGTAGAAGCCCAGACCGTCGGAACCGGTGTGCTTCACGGGCACGTTAACCGAGTTCGAAGTGCGCTGGCGCACCTGGGTCTCCTGCAGATAGTAGTCATACAGACGCGGGTGGTTGTTCTCGTTGGGAATAACCACACTAAAGCGGTCCACAAACATGAGCTTGCTCATGTCGATGGGCGTGCTGGCGTTGGCGGGCTGAGGATCGAGCGTCTCGAATGAGTTGTCGATGGTCATAGCCGGGATGGGATAGGTCTCGGTCACGGGACGGCTCACTGCCAGACCCTCTTCCTGGTTGGTGGCGCTGACGGTGATAGTCATCGCCTGTGAGTGCTGCTCAACGTTGAAGCTGAAGCTGCCGTCGGCCGTTGCGATGGGTGTTCCGGCGTGCTCAGCGTCGTCGATGTAAACAGCCACCTCGCCAGTACCGGTCACGGTGATGGTGTAGCTGCCGTCGCCATTATCGGTGAAGGTGATGGTGGGTTGCGGGCTGCGTCCGGCCTCGGGAACGGTTACAGTCTCGGTAGCAGTATCGCTGATCAGCTTACCCTCTTCCTGAGCGGTAGCGGTAGCGGTTACGGTGATATCGCCATCGACCGAGGGCGTGATGGTGTAAGGATTCTCAACCTCATTGCCGTCGATGTAGAGATGTACGGTACCGTTACCTGTTGCAGAGATGGTCTTTGAACCGTCGGCATTGGTCACAACACTGATGGTCGGCGTAGCCGTCTTCTCCATGGTAGCGAAAGTGGCAGACACAGCTTCCGATTCGCCAAGAGTATAAACTGCGCTTACTGCACACTGGTGCTCACCTGTGACATTATTAAAGGTGTAGCTGAAGGTGTTGGCATCCACGTTACCAACGAGCTGGCCATCCAGATAAATGTTATAGGATACGGGCTGGGGACCAGAAACAATGCCTTCGTAAGTAACGTCGTCAATCAGCAAACCGAATACATCAGTAGCGGTGTGACGGAGAGCGAAGTACTTGGTGCCAGCAGGCAACGATACTGTCTGCTGTACCCAATTGGTTTGATCAGATGCAGACAAATCCTCCAGTTTCGTGAAACTTGCGTAATCGTTGTCGGTTGAAGAAATCCATACCTCATAAGTCTCAGCGCCATACGATTGATTAATTTCACGATTCCAGAAAGTGATGGTCTGAGCATTACCACTTAACTCGGGCGAAATCAGCCAGTGATCTGTAGCAGGAATGCTACCATTAACAGTTTCGTCAACGCAGAATGATGTCATCATCTGGCTACCGCTATGAGTGGTTTGGGTAGATCCTGCACTTGATGGGTTAAATACTGTCCAAGCTTGAGGTTCGCCTGAGTTTTCAAAGGTTATGCTTTGGAAGCCATAGACAGTAAGTCCCGAAGGATCATAGACAGTCCAATTGCCGATGGTACCCGTATGTTGGGTTGCCGTGATGCCACCAATCGAGAATGAGGGGAACACGCTGGTGTCATCGAAGTTCTCGGTAACAGTGCCTACAGTCGATTCGATGGTGGGAGCGGTCCATGTCATAGTTCCGCTTTGATCACTTGCAGTTGCAGCAACATTTTCGGGGGGTGCCAGAACGAAAATTTCAGTGGATGCCGTGGCATTGTTGTTGGATGCCTCAGCATCATCGGTGCAAGCTACGCTGGCACCGAAGTTCACAGTACCTGCATTGGCATCGGTGGTGTACTGGGCCGTGAAGGTCTCAGATGCACCGATTGCGAGTGTGCCGCCGTTCTGGGTGCCGATAGTAGTGCCATTGGCGGTGAAGGTTACCGTATAGCCGTTCTCGTCATAGTTACCGGTGTTGGTAACAGTGGCAGTAAGGGTGACGGTGCTACCGGCGCCAGCAGTAGCCGGAGCGTTCAGGCTAATCGACAGATCGTGAACAGGATCAGCCTCAACATCGATAACGAAGTTGTCGACATACAAATACCACATATTGGCAGCTGACGTGCAATGAATACCAAAGTAGTAGTTGCCTGAAGTGTTTACGGTCACGTTCTCGTTACTGAGGGTTGTGGCAGTAGTATTTGTTAAGGAGGTGGAAGCAATGACAGTTGTTCCAGCGGAAAGCGCATCAGCCGTGTTGGCATTTGCTAACTTGACCTCCATTGTTTCAGCATAACTAGAGCCTCGTACCCATGCATCAATGTAGAACTTGTAAGTTTTACCTGCTTGGAGCGTGACGGGAGCGGTTATGAGCCAGTCGTTAGCCGGTTGGGTAGAGTGATATTGATACTGTGCATAGCCCTCTGAATTGTATGTCCAAGTGTTGTAGCCATTGACATCAATGACCTCCCACCAGTTCCATTCTGAAGAATTAAAACCGTTGGAGTAGGGAGGGGTCACAGGATCGGTGGAAGCCCTTGATGGACCCATGCGGAAATAGCCGTCAGGAGGCGTAACAACCTTTTCGGTTGATGTGGTGGGATGAACAACACCTCTCTTGGATGCTTTCAGTTGCGCATTAAGCGACAAGGTGAGCAGTGCGAAGACTGCTGTCAAAATATATATCTTTTTCATCGCTTATCAGTTGTTAATGAGGTTGTTAATAATCTGCTGAATGTTGATGTCGTTGGGACCGGTGTAGTCCTCGTTCTCATCAAAGTAGGTAATCTTGTAGCGTACCCTGTTCTGGCTGTCAACGGCCAGTTTGAGTTTTGCTACAGGCACCTTACCGTCGGTGCTGGTGCGGTAGAGGATAAACGAGTCATATCCGCCCTTGATGGCATCGGGAGTGATACCGTTAGCGAAGTCGTTCTCAGGACTCATGTAGTTGCGGTAGTAATTCTTACCAGCCTCCAGAGAGTAGTTGACTTCGAAGTCGCTCTCGTAGTGGTGCAGATTGAGGGTCATGAAGTCGTCATAACCGGGGATGATGACTGTAGCCTGATTACTCCATGCGATGAAGCTGGGATGGTCGCTGTCGGAGGGCCAGCCCTCGATGACATAGGTGAGTGTGTAGCTGTGGGCTTGCTGCTCATAGAGCGTGTCAAGCCTCAGCTCGGGCCTGAAGTCGGTGCAGTTCTCCACCGTGTCGATGGGCACATTGACGAGCTCGCCGGTGACCGAGTCGGTCACTACTTGATAGATGATGTAGGTTTGGCTGACACCATTACCTGACATCTCGTTCAGTGACGATGTCCAGTCGAGGTCCACGTTGTAGTAGCGGTTGCTCTCACTGTAGTCAGCCACCTTGTTGGCCTCGGCTTCGAGGCTGAGCAGATAGATACCTACGCGGGGAGCATAGGGCTGGTTGTACTGAGCATAGTTTGCTGCAAAGTTGCTGGGAGTCATTGCGGTGCCCTTGGGTTTGAGAATCCTACTGCTGCCAGCAACATAATCCACGCTGTATTCAGTCTCGCTGGCCGTCTGGAACGGGTTCATCGCACGGCCATCAACGACGAACGGGCCTGCTGTTGTACCATCTGTATACTTAATGTAATAATTATTATCAATCCAGAACTTGAGGCGGTAGTCGGGGATAAAGAAGTTCATACCAGTCATGGCATATGCTGTTGTTCCACTGTGACCAGACATTGAGAATTCGTGAATTACCTCAATCACGGAACCGCAATCGTGCACTACATTATAGACGTTTCCTTGCATCATCTTTGAGTAGAAGTCGGTGATATCTGATCCTTCATCGCCAGTAGTGGGGCTGAATTGCTCAAACATGTTTTTGAAGGGAACTTGTTCACCGCGTATAGTGCCGTCTTGTTGCTCAAGATCGGTCACGTAATTGGATTTCTTGCGTGCTTGTCCCTTACCCAGGAAGAAGAAGCGGTTGTACTCTCCCGAACAGTTGAACACGGTGCCTGCGTTGTAACCAGAGCCAATTCGAATACCGTCGGTGAGCAGTTTCATCGAAGCGACATTGGTTCCGAAATAATTGATGATTTGCTGCTTCGTGGTAAAGGTGGACACAGCGACTGCGCCACCACCAATGGGTGAGGTGGTGTTCTTGAGCTTCACCACTACGACGGTGTAACCCTCATTTTGGGGATGATAGGAGTCGGGATTGTCACCACCGGTGTTGCCGTTAACATTCCAGGTGAAGGTTTGCCAATTGGTATAACCTGACTGAGGGATGGTTTGACTGGATGATGTGCCAGTAGAACCAGCAACAGTAATGGTGACATCAGCAGAATATTGCGTATCATGACGACCATAAATCTCGACTGTCACATTGGTTGCACCCTGCAGTAAACTGGCGTTGATGGTAATGGTTCCACCACCAGACATGTAGCAGGAATTTGTAGTTTCAGCGGTGAATGCTTTTGTTGTAGACCAGTTAGCAGGAAGACTAGTTCCGTTTGAAGCATAGCTCCACTCTGTCAGTACAGTGTTGCCTGACTTGACTCTAATGGATTGGAACGAGAGGTTACCATTATCCATTGTGATGGTAATATTGCCAACGGCGCTCATACTGCCACTAGCACTCACATTGGGGATCTCCCAACCGCCTGCGACGGGACCGTAATAGGTGGGATCTTCACGCACATCGAGAGGCGTGTAGGCGCTGTAGTAGGGGCCTGGGAGGGCTGTCTCCATATAGACTCCCCTCAGCAAACCGTACATTTGGTAGGGGTCGGTGACCTCAATGCCCACATAGGCTTGCTTCTGTTCATCGTACTCGACATAATGACTCGTCTGAGTGGTATTGTTGGCATCCACCCATGTGTAAGTCAAGTCTTTAATGCTCTCCGCCGTGTAGGTTGCCGGCTGGGCGAAGACATTAGTAGTCCAGCCAACTGCTATGAGCAGGCTGAACATCAGAATTGTTAGTTTCTTTTTCATAAAATCCACAAATTAGTTAATTATATTGGTAAATAAATTTTCTTCA
>DAIREJ010000130.1:593-6583 GCA_036795635.1 Sodaliphilus sp. | reverse complement strand
GTGTGGACTTTGTGGCGCTGCCCACGTGGAAAGTGTTTATGATCCAGTTCCTCAACATTGCGGGAACGGGGCCCATCTTCGGTGCCATCATGGGCATGTGGTTCGGCCCCGCGTCCTACCTGTGGATTGTGTTGGGCTGCATCTTTGCCGGTGCGGTGCACGATTTCATGAGCGGTATGCTGTCGTTGCGTCATGACGGCGCCAACCTGCCCACGCTCATCGGTAAATACTTGGGCGGCGGCACGCGCAACGTGATGCTCGTCTTTACCGTCCTGTTGCTGATGATGGTAGGTGCCGTGTTTGTCTATAGCCCTGCGCTCATCCTCAAGGACATGTGGGGTGGCAATGATGCCACCATCTGGTGGATTGTGGCCATCTTTGGCTACTATGTGATTGCCACGTTGCTGCCCATCGACAAGATCATCGGCCGCATCTATCCCTTGTTTGCCATCGCCCTGCTGGTGATGGCGGCCGGACTGTTGGTTGGATTGTTCATCAAGATGCCGCACCTGCCCGAGGTGTGGGAACTGGGCAGCATGGACGCATGGCGTCAGTCACAGGTGGTTGACGGCAAGGACACCCTGGGCGTACTTGCTTACATGCAGAAGAATCCTATTTTCCCGTGTCTGTTCATCACCATCGCCTGTGGTGCCATCAGCGGTTTCCATGCCACGCAGAGCCCCTTGATGGCGCGCTGCCTCAAGAGCGAGAAACTGGCAAGGCCAGTGTTCTACGGTGCCATGATCACCGAGGGCATCGTCGCTCTTATCTGGGCCACGGTTTCTTCCTATTTCTTCTATTATGAAGGATGGAAAGAAGTGGTCAACCCCGAGGTGGTCAATGAGTTCATGGCTCAGGTGCAACTTGCCGATGGCAAGACGCTCATTCAGTACTTCACTGCCCCGCAGGTGGTTAACCTGGTGTGCAGCGGTTGGCTGGGCCTTTTTGGCGGAACGCTCGCTGTGCTGGGTGTGGTAGCCGCGCCCATTACTAGCGGTGACACGGCCTTCCGCAGTGCTCGCTTGATTATTGCCGAGGCCTTGCATTTTGAGCAGAAGAGCATGATTCGCCGTCTGACGGTCAGCGTGCCCCTGTTCGTGGCCTCGCTGTTGCTGCTCATTTGGCAAATGGAGAATCCCAACGGCTTCAATGTGCTGTGGCAATACTTCGGCTGGTCCAATCAGGCGCTCTCGGTATTCACCCTGTGGATGATCACAGTCTATCTGGCCCGCAATCACAAGGCCTATATCATCACTTTGATACCCGCTGTGTTCATGACGGTGGTGTGCACCTCCTTCCTCGTGGCGTCGCCGCAGGCAATAGGCCATGCCGAACTCACCCCGTGGTGCGTCCTTGCCGTCATCGCCGTCTCGGTAGTGTGGTTCGCCGCATGGCTGAAAAAGCAACCTAGAAAGGAATAAAAGTGCCCTGCAAGAACGCGGATGCCACCTAAAGCCTAAAGTCTAACGATAGAAAGTAATCCAGTTGGTGCAGTAGCGGGATTTGTCGGCTACTGGGTGGATTTCGTGGACTTTACCCTTGCTGTCGCGCCACCATGAGTGATTCCAGCCGGCACCCATATCCAGGTATAAGGCATAGCGTGGTGCGAATTTCTCGAGCAGAGAGACAAATGTCTCGTATTCCACCTTTTGGCGGCTGTCAACGATGCACAAGCGGCCATCCTTCTCGCACAGGGCGCGATACTGGTTCACACCGTCACGCCACAACGGGCGGATGCTTTCGCCCTCATAGATAATCAGGGCTTGCCCGAACCCCATTCCACCGGCTTGAGCCACGCTGTCAAGCAGCTCGCTATACTCGCCGTGGACGAATTCCCAGGTTGTGTCGCTGAACCAGGCAAAAGCACCGCTATTGTCGTGACATTTGGCCCCCTTGAAACGCTTGCCGCCGCTCACGTGGTCACCGTCAATGTTGCTGTGGGCAAACTCGTCCAACAACTCATGGGTGAAGGCTGCCTCGGCACAGAAGATGACGTCGGCATTCTGTTTCGATGGCATTGTCTCGCACACGAGGTCAATGCGACTGAACTGGGGGTAATACATCCTGAGCCCTTTGACGGTGGTGTCATCAATGGCCACAGGAATGACTTGTTGGGTGTTCATTGTTCTTTTATTGGTTGTTTCACGATTGCAGCAACACAATAACAGCAGTATTGCCAACACAGGAAATAGGTAATGCAAAGGAGTTTTCATATCGTTTTCATTTTTTCTCGTCGGCAAAGCGATTGGGGTATTCAAGAGGCACGCGTGGACGGCGCATCGCCCTGATGATGAGCCAAATGCCCAGCACGATGAAGGGGATGCTCAGCAACTGTCCTTGGTCCAAGCCAATGTTGGAACGCATGGCCACTTCCCATGGCTCCTGCACGTTTTTGATGTATTCAATGAAGAAACGGGGCACAAAAATGCCCAGCATGAACACGCCGAAGATGAGCCCTTCCCTTTCCTGGCAGCGCCAGCGCCAGTACATGAGCAAGCACACGGCAAACGTCAACAGGTAGAAGGCGGCCTCATAAATCTGCGTCGGATGGCACGGTGCCGAGAAAACGGGTTCGGCGCCCTGCATCCATTGGCCCACGTTCTCCACAAAGCGGAAACCCCAGGGCAATGAAGTCTCGCCGCCGTAGATTTCGTGGTTCATCAGGTTTCCAATGCGGATGAGCGCAGCGACAAATCCCACAGGCACTACCAACCTGTCAAGGGTCCATAGCATGGGCTTGTGGGTCACATAACGGCTGTAGAGCCAGATGGCAATCAGGATGCCCAACGTGCCGCCGTGACTGGCTAGTCCGCCTTCCCAAATCTTGGGAATCTCACCTAAGTGCTGCGAGTAGTAACTCCAGTCATAGAAAAAGACATGTCCCAATCTGGCTCCCACGATGGTGGCAACTACCACATAGATGAAAAGACTGCCCACCCAACTCTCGCGGGCACCTTCGTGCTTGAAGATGCGATAGACAATTTCATAGCCCACCAGGAAACCGATGGCGAACATCAGCCCATACCACCGCACGGTGACAGGGCCTATAGAAAACAGGTTGGGACTCGCGGTCCAAGTTACAGAATCCAGTATCATAGTTGCTGTCATTATCGTTTTGTCGATGCAAATTTACGGAGAATTCCGAGAATTATCTGTAATTTTGCGTCAAAATACTGAAAGTTATGGCAGAGAGCAATTTTATCGACTATGTGAAGATATTGTGCCGCAGCGGTCCCGACGGCGGCGATGGCGGTCGTGGCGGACACATCTTCCTGAAAGGCAACCGCAACCTGTGGACGCTCATCCACTTGAAATACCAGCGTCACGTGTTTGCCACCGACGGCCAGTCGGGTGGCGAGAACCAAATGACGGGCAAGGACGGCGAGGACCGCACGATTGAGGTGCCCTGTGGCACTGCGGTATATGATGCCGAAACGGGGCAATTCCTGTGTGACGTTACCGAGGATGGGCAGGTGGTGCGCTTGTTGCGCGGCGGTCGCGGCGGTCTGGGCAACCAGCACTTCAAGACGGCGACACGCCAGACGCCCCGCTTTGCTCAGCCTGGTGAAAAGGGTGTCGAGAAAGCGGTCATCCTGGAACTGAAATTGCTGGCTGATGTGGGCCTTGTGGGCTTTCCCAATGCGGGAAAATCGACTCTGTTGAGTGTCATCAGCGCTGCCAAACCCAAAATCGCTAATTACCCCTTCACGACATTGGAGCCCAACCTGGGCATCGTGTCTTATCGTGGTCAGCAGTCATTTGTCATGGCCGACATCCCCGGCATCATCGAGGGTGCCAGCGAGGGACGCGGTCTGGGCTTGCGTTTCTTGCGCCACATCGAGCGTAACGCTGTGCTGCTGTTCATGGTGCCTGCCGACAGCGACGACATCCGCAAGGAGTACGGCATCTTGTGCCGTGAGTTGGAGACATTTAACCCTGATCTGGTAGAGAAACCCCGTGTGTTGGCTATCACTAAGTGTGACATGCTGGACGAGGAACTCATCGAACAAATGCGTCCCGAGGTGCCTGACGATGTTCCCTGCGTCTTCATCTCCAGTGTGGCCCAGATGGGCTTGACCGAGTTGAAAGACCTGCTGTGGCGCACTATCAACGACGAGCGCAACCGCATCCCCGAGACCATGACCCAGCATGACCTTGACGCCCGTCACCGTGAACAGGCTGAGGACGACTTCATTTTTGGAGCCGAAGATCTTGAAGATGAGGCTCCCAATGCCGGTGGCCACATGGTGGACTCGGGCAGCAAGCAATGGAGCGAAGAGTACTGGGAGAGCGACTACGAGGACGAGAACAAGGACTTCCAGGTCGTGAGCGATCCTGACGAGGAATAACCTCTCTAGTCGCAATTCATACTTTTTCTTTTAGGGTCATGCGATACACATCCAAGTATCGCTGGGCAACTGCCGTTTCCTCATAAATAGCGACAGCCTTTTTGCGGGCTTGTTCGCGCAATGCGGTGTGGCGCATTTGGTCCAGAGTCCAGATGATGCCCTCGGCAAAGTCACCACTGTCGCAGTATTCTGCGACATAGCCATTTTCCTGATGGTCAATCATCTCGGGGATGCCTCCCACATCGAACCCCACACAAGGCGTACCGCAAGACATGGCCTCGACGATGGTGTTGGGCAGGTTGTCCTGCAGCGATGGGGTAACAAACAAGTCCACCGCGTTGTACAGCAGGGCTATATCAGTTTCGTTATTCAGATAATTGACCACATGGACAGGAAAGGGAAGGGCCGAGGCTACGCTTTGAGCATCACCGCCCAAAACGACAACCTCTAATTCTTTGGCAAGGTCAGGATGATACTTCATGATGTGGTCACACGCCTCGGCCAAATAACGGAATCCTTTCCGCTCATCAGTGATGCGTTGGGCACCGAACAACAGCAGCCGTTTGTCGGCAGGCAGGCTATGTGCTTTACGGGCCTCGGCTTGGTTGACTGGGCTGAAGATGTTGGTGTCGATGGCATTTGGGATATTTGTAACAGGATGCCCCTGAGTTAATTTGCTGTTACGGGCTAAATCGGCCATCCACTTGCTGCATCCCACAAAGGTGATGTTCTTGTCGGCATAAATCGCCTGTTTACGGGTGAATACCCATTTTGCCAGATCCATGCCGATGCCCCCGTTTTTCAACATCGGGCATTTCTTGCACTGTGAACGGTATTTGTCACACTCGCCCGAATAATGGCAGATGCCCGTGAAATACCATTGGTCGTGCATCGTCATCACAACGGGTTTACCCGAAGAAAGGATTTTTTCCAAATCGCTCAACGAGAGGAAACCCTGATTGATCCAGTGCAAGTGGATGACGTCAGCTTTCTGGAACACATCCATCTTGCTGATATCGGTTCCGGCATTCGCGATATCGACTTGAAAGAGGTTATGTCTGCTCAACCCGTTGGCAAGCCAGATGACCCCGCGCTCCCACAGGAAATCAGCCTTCAATCGCCACGATGGCGCGATGTTGACCACTTCGGGCGCGTCAGCCTTGCGGTCACGCACGAGCATTTGCGCCTCGACTCCGTTATGGTTCAAGGCATGCAGCAGGCGGTTGGCGGCAATCGCTGCCCCACCCGTTCGCTCGGCAGTATTGACTAACAAAACTCGCATAGCAATCACAAAATTACAAAAAGTTACATCATGTAACTTACATTCATGTAACTTTTTATCGTGGATGGATTGAAATGATGAAAATGAGGGCGATCTGCATTGCAGAAATCGCCCTCATGGCTATAGAGTTTGTTTTATTTTTGCCCTAATGCTTACAGCTGGGGACCAGCGGCTACGAGCGCCTTGCCAGCCTCGTTGTCCTCGTACTTGACGAAGTTCTTGATGAAGCGGCTAGCCAGATCCTTAGCCTTCTCTTCCCACTGTGCAGCGTCGGCATAGGTGTCGCGCGGATCGAGGATACCGGTGTCAACGCCCTCGAGCTGGGTGGGAACAGTGAAGTTGAAGTAAGGAATCACCTT
>DAIREJ010000130.1:0-583 GCA_036795635.1 Sodaliphilus sp. | reverse complement strand
GTGTCGCGGATCGAGATGCGCTTGCCGGTACCGTTCCAACCGGTGTTCACCAAGTAAGCCTTGGCACCGCTGGCCTCCATGCGCTTCACGAGTTCCTCGGCATACTTCGTGGGGTGCAACTCCAGGAATGCCTGGCCGAAGCAAGCGCTGAAGGTGGGGGTGGGCTCGGTAATGCCGCGCTCGGTACCTGCGAGCTTGGCGGTGAAGCCACTCAGGAAGTAATACTTGGTCTGCTCGGAATCGAGAATCGATACGGGAGGCAGTACGCCAAAGGCGTCAGCACTCAAGAAGATCACCTGCTTGGCAGCGGGAGCGTGGCTGATGGGGCGCACGATGTTCTTGATGTGGTAGATGGGATAGCTCACGCGGGTGTTCTCGGTCACGCTCTTGTCGGCAAAGTCAATCTTGCCGTTCTCGTCAACGGTGACGTTCTCGAGCAGTGCGTCACGGTGGATGGCGTTGTAGATGTCGGGCTCAGCCTCCTTGTCGAGGTTGATGACCTTGGCATAGCAGCCACCCTCGAAGTTAAAGATACCGTTGTCGTCCCAGCCGTGCTCGTCGTCGCCGATGAGTTTGCGGTTCG
>DAIREJ010000129.1:0-6623 GCA_036795635.1 Sodaliphilus sp. | reverse complement strand
TAGGAAAATGTGGTTAATTAGTCCGACGGGCATAAGCCTTACGAGACCTCAATCCATCTCTTGCAGCCAATCGGTAAGCACCTCGCAATACTCCTCATGAGCATCCACGAAACACATATGGCGGGAATGGCGGAACAGATGCCAACGGCTGTGAGGAATGTGCTCGTAGAGCGAGGCGGCGACAACGGGCGTACAGATATCCTGCGTACCACTACAAATCAGTGTCGGCTGGGATATCTGGCTCAGCTGGTCGGTATATTCAAAATCTTTCAGGCTGCCAAGCGGCTGATACTCATTGGGGCCCCAACCATAGAGGTAAGCCTCTGAACCAGCACGCTTCGGACGTCTGAGACACTCTGGCGAGTGTTCATCGACGCTGGTCACGTAAAGCTCAAAATAGTGCTCGTTGGCACGCAAGTAGTCTGGATCATCCCATTTCCCTGTAGCTTCTGCCCGTCTGATGGCCTCCTGATCTTCTGCCGACATATACTTGATGAGCCGATGCTGTTCACTGGCCCACAGCGAACTGGAAGCATGACCAGACGAGAGAATCAGCGACTTGATGCCAGCAGGCTTCTGATCTATCGCATAGGCAATAGCCTGCATGGCGCCCCACGACTGTCCGAGAATGTGAACGGCGTCCAGATGAAGATGTTCGCGGATGGCGATGAGTTCGTCAATCCATGTCTTCAATGTCCACAGTTCTGGATGCCCGTCGAGATAAGAATTGCCGCAGCCGATCTGGTCGTATGAGATGACTTGCCGACCTGTATCGGCGATGCAGTCGAGCACCTCGAAATAGTTGTGTGTACTGCCCGGACCGCCGTGAAGCAGCAACAAGGGAGCCTTCTCTGAAGGTTCGCCTACGATACGATAGTAGGTCTGGTAACCCATAAAGGGCATATAGCCCTCAGTGATGCGATTGTTCATATTAATATTCAATGTTTTAGTTATCTTCCATTTTAGGATGCGAAAATACGGGAAAAACTCCAGACCTGCAAGCGTTCAAGGGATTATTAACCTTGATTGTCTTTTTCTTGTATGTCTAAATAAACAGGTACTTATGGCTTTCTTCGGTGTGACAACACCCACTCGATCCTTTCGGGAGTGAATGCTGCAGATGTTGCTTCGTGATGGTCCAACCCTTCCAAAAGTTGGAAGACGGCATTGCCTCCGAACAGGTTGATGTCATCAATCAATTGCTTCACTTGTTCGCACCTCGTTTCTAATGTACCTCGTGTACAAATTATGGGAGTACGAGCCAATTGTGAGGTATTATATCCCCGATATCCTCCCGAAGCGACCATGGCAGCGGCAAAAAAGTCTGGATAGTCGGCAAGCAGAGACCAAACGCCTTGACCGCCCATCGACGAGCCGAAAACGTAGATGCGCGTTGAATCGACGCCGAACTCTCTCACATAGTAATCGGCCAAAGCCTTGACATACTTGTTACAGGCCTCGCATTGCTGTGGCTCACGAGGGCGACGCTCACCAGGCGATGGGCGACCGCCACGATTGCGCTGCCGAGGCGCATCTCCGTTCCATGAAGCGTTGCCCGGACATTGCGGCACGAGGTAATAGGCTTTGATGTTGTTCCCGTTCAGGTAATCATAAATCTTGCCCACAGCAGGCGACATCATCTGTTTCTTGTTGTCACTTCCGCCGCCGCTACCGCCATGCAGGTAAATGACCAAAATGGGTTGAGCGGTGTCTTGCGGAGCGGTTAGCACTTCGCGATACCTTAACTTCTTGCCCTGTAATTTCGTGGCCTTGTCGCCAAAAATACCGAGTAAGTCTGACTCTGTTTGAGCGTTGGCCCCAAACAACAGTGAAGTGAATATCACCATTATTGTAAATGAAATGATTCTGTTCATGTTGCAAATTTAGGTGTTTTCTTTGAGAATCAAGCATTTTTCCAGTGGTTTGCACTTGGCTCTTGTCCAGTATCATGCACGGTGGCGGCTCCTTCTCGCTGGGTGCGCTGTAGTTCAGCAGATGCGGAACACGTGACCGCCATCGCCCATGTCATAGTCAGACATGAGCAACTCAGGGGCAAAGACCTTGAAGTCACCTGCGGGAGCAGCGAGAGCAGGTCCGAACTGGTTCGGACCATGCCGAGTCACGAGCGAAGAAGACAATAAGTCAAAAAAGCGGGTGATGCTTTGCTCGTCGTGAGGTCGAGGTCGGGAATCTGCAAGGAATACATCAGCTCCTCGAGTTGGGTGTTCAATGTAACCATAAATTTATGCGCCAATGGCGCAGTTTAGTGTTTAGTGAAAATCCTGTCGCAAAGGAGATGTCCCATGTGAGATGATAAAAGATTTCCTTCCAAAAAGATGCCGATTAATGTAACTTTTGGCGGTTTTCAGTATCTAATAAGTGAATTGATTGTAAAAAGTGCATATATGGACACGACCGAGAACACCGACAAGCTAAAGAAGCTGCAAATGCTCAATCAAGAGAAACAGACTCTTGAAAAGAAGTTGAGCAAGGTGAATATTTGGACCTATCCGTTGAGATTAATTTTTCTGATCGTGATTTTCATTTTGCCTGACATCATGAGTGTGGTTACTGCAAACAGGATATTCGGTGCACTAATAATCATACTTCTTCCGTTCTTTGGGTATTCTGTTGTGAAAGATGTAAAGTTGAGATGGAGTATTGATGACATTGAGCGTGAAATCAAACGAATGGAAAAACTATGTTAGTATGAGATAGAACATCTGCTTGATTGCGTGAAGAATTCTCGATGCCGACTTAAGCATGAAGATAAAGCCGGGCGGTTCCCTTTTAGGGGATCGCTCGGCGCAATTTCATGAAGTAAGGACTGGTCCTAACCTTGGCAAAAATTACTTTGCTGTCATAAGTCGATAGAAGACAAAGATTTTGTATATTTGCAGAAATTTAAAACATAAATAACGGGATTTTTCCATCAGTTGATTGGACACCCCATCATGAGCAGGGTGTCTGGGAAAAGTCCTTTTCCAACAACCTATATCTATAAATATTGATGCCGATGAGAATGAATGCTAAAGTGTTGGCGACAGTAATCGCTTTTGTCGCCATGGGGCTGGCAACTGCCAATGCACAGATCACACAGGAGCAGTTGCGAACCGGAAGTGACGAACAGCTGCTGAGGGAATGGACAAAGGTGATTTCCGGTGATGAGTTTGGCGGAAGAAAGCCCATGACACCCTATGAGGACAAGACGGTGGACTATCTTGCCAAACAGTTGGAGGTAATCGGTTTGGAGCCTGCCTTCAACGGCAGTTGGTTCCAACCCTTTGAGATGATTGCAGTCACAGCCAAGCCCGTGGGTGGCAGGCTCACGGTGAGCGGGAAGAAGAAATCGGTGCTCCACTATCCCGACGATTTGATCATCTGGACGACTCGCGCCACTAAGAAAATTGACCTGAAAAAGGCGGAGTATGTGTTTTGCGGTTTTGGCATCAATGCGCCTGAATACGGCTGGAATGACTACGAGGGCATCGATGTGAAAGGCAAGATAGTGGTCGTGATGGTCAACGACCCAGGCTTTTATGACAGTACGCTCTTCCGGGGACGTAATATGACCTACTACGGTCGTTGGTTATATAAGTTTGAAGAAGCACAGCGTCAAGGTGCCGCCGGTTGTCTGGTGCTCCACCACACCGAAGCCGCCAGTTACGGGTGGCACGTCTGTGTGAATGGCCACCTGAGCGACAATCTCGCCATCTATAATCCGGATACGCGCAATGCCGACGAATTGGCCGTCAGGGGGTGGCTGCATGAGGACGGTTGCAAGAAACTGTTTCTTGCCGCCGGCATGGACATGGACAAGGCTCTGGCTGATGCGAAAAAGCCGGGCTTCAAGAGCTTTCCCCTGAACGTGAGAGGACTTACGGCATTCAGCAGACGCGCAACGTGGGCGGCATCCTTCGAGGGAGCAGCCAGGATGGAGAGGCCGTCGTGTTCTGTGCCCACTGGGACCACCTGGGCATCGGTAAGGCCGATGAGCGCGGCGATACGATATACAACGGTGCTGCCGACAATGCATCGGGCATGGCTGGAGCGTTGCTCGTCGCCAAGAAGTTCAAGGAGATGCCCCAGACGCATCGAGACCTGCTGTTCATCTTCCCCTCGTCTGAGGAGAGCGGACTTTTCGGCTCGGCATATTACTGCGATCACCCTGCCGTACCGATGGCGAAGACTGTGGCCTGCCTTAATTTTGAGAGCATAGGCCCCGCCGAACTGACGCGCGATGTTGTGATTTTGGGTGGTGGGGAAAGTGATTTAGACAATTATTATGTGGCTGCCGCTGCTGCTCAGGGCAGGTATATCTATTTCGACGACGACAACTCCGACGGCTGGTTTTACCGTTCCGACCATTACAACTTCGTGAAAAAGGGTGTGCGTGCCGTGGTATTGGAGAACGGCCGTCAGCCTGTGGATGTGAGCAAGCCCAATAAATATCCTATGCCGGTGTGGTATCACAAACCATCTGACGAGTATCGTGAGGATTGGGACCTCAATGGCACATTATCCAACGTGAACCTGATCTTCAGCGTAGGTCTGTCTTTGTCAAACAATTCCCGATAAGGCATTCCGTTCAATAGACAATTGATATTGAACCAGAATCATTAAGTTGACTTAGAAAATGCCCCAGCTTCATTCATCTATAAGTTGAAGTCGGGGCATCGTTCAATCCGTAGTTCAGCAGACCGGAGAGGGGCTCTTAATGGTTTGCTGGAGAGAAGGGGCATCGGGTGCCGATGCACTGGTTGTTCCTGCTTGAAAAGCGGCAGATGACCGCGGGGCGTTCCATCGCTACGCCGAAGTGTTCCTTGACGAAATCGACGGCAGCAAGGATGGAAAGGAACGATTCGCGTTTGCAGCAGCGCGGGCCACCGATGTGACCTATCTCTCCGAGTGACTTTGCCGTCATCTGGTGTGACAAGGCAAAAGGTTCGTTGGCCAGCGGCGTGGACTTGGAGATGATTGACACGAACATCCCCGTGCTGATGCCCGCACCGCAGGCGCCCCAAAAGCCGCAAGCTCCGCCAGGAACGCTCTTCCCCCTCGACATCATCTCGTTCAAGGCCATGGGCAGGTTGAGCTCGCCCCCAGCGTTCTTGTAGGCCGTGAGCAAGGCAACCCCCACCATCACATGATGTTCGGGGCCGTGCATGTGGCAGAAGGGCTGCGACATCATCTTCTCAATGATCTCAACAGGGTTTCGGGACGTCTCGGCGAGGCAAAGCCCGATGATGGTATCCAGCCCTGCCGTGTGACAGTCGTTGCAGACGTAGTGCCCATGGACACAGCGGGTCTTGCTG
Source organism: Sodaliphilus sp. (assembly GCA_036795635.1). Classification (GTDB taxonomy): domain Bacteria; phylum Bacteroidota; class Bacteroidia; order Bacteroidales; family Muribaculaceae; genus Sodaliphilus. Next base: position 1,308 of record DAIREJ010000129.1, on the reverse strand, counting down.
CTCTCTTTCTTGTGGCAGATGGCGCATTCCATGAGTTCATCGTTCTCAAGGTACTCTAGCGGAGCTTTGCATATCAGACACTCTTCTTTCATGATCATATTATTACTTTGCCAATGCATAGCCGAGGGCGACGGCAACGATACCCAAAACAACACTGCCCAGAGCGTACAGGATGAATGAGGAATAATTGCCAGCCTGCAACAGGCACAAGCTTTCCTTTGAAAAGGTGGAAAATGTGGTGAAACCACCACAAAACCCGACAATTAACAGCAGGTTCAGCTGCGACGAGGCATTAACGCGGTTGAATGCTGCCCAGAGCAAACCGATGAGCAGACAACCGACAATGTTGGCACTCATCGTTGCCCACGGGAATGCAGAGCCCAAGCCCTTCATCGCCAACGATATCAGGTATCGAGCAATGCCGCCGAAAAAACTGCCGACACCGACAAGAAGTATATCCTTTAATATGGTCATATAACAAATAGCAATTGATATACCTAAAAATCAAAGATAGCGGTTTCTCGCATCTGTTATCGTATGGATGGTCGTTATTACTTGATGATGTATTTCTTGCCTGAGTTGATGTAGATGCCGGGGGCCGTGGGTTTGGTGTTGTAGGTGCGGCCTGTGATGTCGAACCAGAGGTTGCTGTCAACGACTGGCTTATCGCTCTCGATACTGTTGACGGCAGTGGTTGCCTTCTTGATGTACTCAATGCCGGCTGCCGCATCTATCTTGCCATAACCCCACCTGATGGGGTTGTCGACTGTGAACTCGTCGTTGCGTGAGGTGACGGCGAGCACTTCTTTGATGTCATCTAATGTGAGTGTGGGGTCGGCTTGAAGCCACAGGGCGATGATGCCGCTCACCGTGGGGCACGACATCGAGGTGCCACTCATGGCACCATAGGGATACCCCTGCCACTGCAGCCACTCGGCAATCTCCTGGTTACAGGTATAGTGGCTCAACGACGATACGACGTTGGTGCCTGGAGCGGCAACAGTTGGTTGAGCCACACCATTTATGGACACGCCGTAGCTTGAATAGAGAGCAATGTTGTTAAGCGTGTAACTGCCGCTCTCATCTGAGACATCGCCAGTGTAATCTCGCTTGGTGGTGTTTGCCACATAATCGCCTACGCTGATAACATTTGGGGTGGACGTCCAATCGCCACACGAGATATCGCTGTCGCCATAGGTGTAACCCTCCATGTTGTCAAATGCATCAAATCCAACTGTCGTTTCCCACAAGTCAATCTCGATGGGTGAAGATGACGACAGCGAAATGAAGAAAGGCCATCGTCGATCG
>DAIREJ010000128.1:0-6653 GCA_036795635.1 Sodaliphilus sp. | reverse complement strand
AGTACTTCAAGATTGAAGTAAGGTGATTGTACCAACTGCCGCCGTACCACTTGTAGTTGTTGTCGAAATAATACGACTTTGGTTCGGTCTCGCCCCAGGCGAAGAAATCGCCATGATCCTCAGGGATAGTGGCTCCCACATTCATCGTCGCCCACAGTGTGCCGCTGGGCAGGCCCAGGTCAACCCACTCGTGGTCGTCGGTTGGAGCAGGGTTGAGGATGATGTTGATGACGGCATTCACGTCGGCGATGTTTACCTCATCATCGTTGTTGACATCGGCCCTGGGGTTGGTCTCGCCGCCCAAGATGACTTTGATGACGGCATTCACATCGGCAATATTGACCTCGCCATCGCCGTTCACATCGCCCTTAACATTGGTGCCGGTGCGAGAGATGATGATTTTGTCGGGACTTTGGTGGTTACCGCAATAGATGCCGTACCCATAGCCTGATTGCTCTAAATAGGCGTCCTCGGGGTAGGTGATGGCGCAGTCCTTGAAGGTGATGCCATCGCCGATTCGGGCGACCTCGCCCATGATGGTGGCCTGCACGTTGTCGAACGTGAGCCCTACACCATTGCCTTCGGCATTGTTGGCGATGCCCTTGACGACATTCAATGTGATGTCCTGGATGGTCAAATGGGCAACAACGAGGAAGATGTCGATCCATGAGCTGGATGTGGAAAGGGTACCGTTGCCCTTGATGGTCACATTCTTGGAGTTATAGCTGTCTAATGCGATGGCCACATGGCCCGTGGTGGTCAATTTGCAATCACCGTGGACAACGATGGTAGCATCGCCGGTGACACGAAGGGGTCTGATGCCATCCTGGGGATTGTTGCTGGTGTATTCGATGAAGGCATTGTCCAGCGTGAGGGTGTGGCTGGTTGCGTCCCAAGTGACAGTGCCGCTCGTGATGTAAGGACTGTTGACTTGGCCGCTCTCTTCAAGATAAGCGCCGCACACCGTCACTTGTGCACTGGCGCTCATGGCAACCAGGAACAATGAAATCAATAATAAGTAGTTCTTTTTCATAGCTATATATTTTTTATGGTTAATCATTCGGTGAAACGCCCGGCGGGGCTAAAAAGTAAACCGAGGGCGGTTCTTCTAGCAGCAGTTGGTGAGCGGATTGCTGCACAGCCACTCGTTCTCTATCCAGCCGATGACGTCGCAGCCGTCCACCTTGACCTTTATCCAATCGCCGTCGAAGTCCAGGGGCATAACAGTGAGCTCCTTGTTGAAGGTGAACACGATGTCGGCATCCTGGTGGGGAGCGGCATGCAAGTGCAGTTCCTGCCCTCCATAGTTGCTCGTGCCGAGGCCCAGGGCCGAGTAATGGATCCAGTATTCACCGGTGTCGGAACCCGCAAGGGCTGTCGTGTCTTCATCGTCGGCTGCATTCCACAAGTCGTTGATTTTCCACCATCCGTCTTGAGGTGATGTAAGGGTAAAGAGGTATGGCTCATCGCAGGGTAACGTCATCACTGTGGCGCCACTGGGTTTGTTGAGGATGTTGGCCATGGGTGGGTCGCAGTCAAGATAAGCCATCAACATTTTCTCTTGTGCGCCGGCAGTGAATGCCGTCACAAGCAAAACGGTCATCAGAACTATCTTTTTCATCTTTCCTTATTTTTTAGTATATTCATTATCAGTTTTTTAGTTTCTCCTGTGCCTCAAAAAGCAGGGATTCGGCTTTTTGAAACTCTTCCAGCATTTCGAGGTTCAGGGAATCTCCTGTGGAATTGACTTTATAGCTCGTCTGGTGTTCGCTGAACTTAATCATGTCTTTTTCGCTAACGTTCATCATCTGCATGCACTTGTCGCGAGTATCCTTCATTTCTTGCAAGAAAGCCCAGTTCAAGTAGGCATATTCTGGAAAATTCACCTCAAGCAGCGTTTTTGGCGACATGATGCCTTTCTCCTCAATGTCTTCCCTGAATCTGTCCAAAACCGTGCTTTTGTACCGCTGGCGATTCAGGTAGAATGATGAGACCTCATTGACGAAATTGACATCACCAATGGTATTGAAAGTCTCGATGCTGGTCGAGAAAATCTTCTCGATTGTTTCAGGAAAACTTTCTTGACTCAAGTTCACTGCCGGAAAAAACTTGTCGCGCAGTTGGGCGATTTTTTCGGGATGCATCGCCAATTCTTGTTCGGTGCGACTGGCCTCGCGAAATGCAGTGTCGGCTTTCTGCAAGATCTCGATGGTTTTGTCAAAGTCGTTGATGACCATCATCACCATTTCCTTCTTGGCTTGTTGTTTCTTGTGGTTGTCGATGACGGCGGCCGTGCCGAAAGTGAGCGCGATCGAAATGCTGGTGGCGACGATTGACAACAAGAACTGTTTCACAGATGTCAGCCCGCTGCCTGCCTTCAGCGTTTTGGGCGTATGCAATTTTACGTTCATAGGGTTGAAATAGCAGTTGTTATTAATTTGTTGCAAATATAGTAAGAAGTTTTTAGTTTTGGCCTTTGTCCTTAGTTTTTATCTTGTACCCACGCTAAGAAATAAAACAATAAATACCGTGGCATCCTCAAGAATGGATGATCTGGATGACGCAAATCTTATTTACAATGCGGGTACCAGCACACATGGCCGACACCCGCATCGTTCCTCTCTATTCGTTCCTCACCCCTCGTGGGCGCAAGTCTGCATATTACCAATGACCATAAACCAGGTAGTTGATCAAAGCCGTCAGGTCGTCCATGCCGACGCCACCGCTGAGGTCAGTATCGGCTCCTGTCATATTAACCGGGGTACCATACACAAGGTGATTAATCAACGCGGTCAGGTCGTCCATGCCCACAGCACCATTGCCATCCACGTCGCCGCGCATCGATGAGCTGCTGGTATAGGACACCCAACTGGAGCTACTCCAATTATAATGGTACAAAACCCAATGCTTTGCGCTGGCTTGGTTGATTTGGGCAGCAGTGATGACATTCCCCTCGGCGACACCAGTATCGGGATTGGGATCAACAATAACATACGCCTTTCCCTCATCGCCGATACTGCATGTGGGCAGCCCGGCAATCAGATTTCCCATCGCGTTACCCGTGAGGCGGTTGTAATAAACACTCAAACTATTAAGATTCGGGCAATTGCTCACATTCATGCTCGCAATCTGGTTGTCATGAGCACTTATTAATTCAAGGCTGGTACAACCACTCACGTCGAGGCTGGTCAAATTGTTGTAATGACACCACAGTTCCTCAAGATTCGTGTGGTGAGCGATGTCAAGGCTGGAAATCTGGCAGAAAATGCAGTCAAGAAAGGTCAGGGCGGTACAGTCACTCAGGCCAGTGATTTCAGTAAGGCTGGCGTTAGACTCGCACTTGAGCCACGACAATCGGCTGCAACCGGCCACATTAAGACTGACCAAATCGACATTGCCAACACATTCGAGGCTCGTGAGTTGTGAATTGTCATCCACCCACAGTTGCACCAGACTGCGCATATTGCGAAGCGATAACGAGGTCAGGTTGTTGGCAGAGCAAACAACGACCCTCAAATACTGCAGGCCTTGTAAATCACTAAGGTCAGTAAAGGCGCAGCAATAGCAACTCAAATTCTCCAGCGCCGAGCACTCACTCAAACCGATAATCGTCGAAAGATTGTAATTGTCATTGCAAGACAGCTGCGTCAATGCGCTACAGCCCGACACGTTAAGATACTGCAAGGCACAACCATTGCACTTTAGCTCGGTCAACATCTGGTTTCCAGACACCCTGAGGGTTTTCAGTTTTCTTAATCCCGAAACGTCGAGTGACGTCAGTTTGTTGTTGGCGGCATACAGGGATTCCAAATCAGGCATGCTCATGACCGCGCTCAAGTCGCCAATCTTGCAGTCCTCACAGTTCAGATAGGTGATAGCCGTACAGGACCCCAAATTGCCAATATATGATAGATTAGGGTTACTGTTACAGTTGAGATTGGTCATCGCTGTACAATTATAGACTTCCAGATTGGTCAACGCGTTGCTATAACACGTTAATGACTTCAAGTTCAGGTTGTTATTCACCCACAGGGTTTTCAAGGCGCTGTGATTGACGACATTGACCGAGGTGAGGTAGTTACTCTGCAGATACAGTTCCTGCAGAAGCGTGTTATTATTCACATTAATAGAGTACAACTGGTTCTTACCCAGATTCAGGTAAGTCAACTTGGTGAGGGCGCTCACGTCGATCGAAGTGAGTTTATTATTGTAGAAATCCAACTTTGTCAACTGGGTAAAGTACTCGACACCCTTGGCGTCATAGATGTACTTGCTCTCCACCACGAGCTCGGTGCGGGCATTGAGTTGCGCCGTGGTGATGGTGCCGCTGGGATACTCGCTCAACAGATAGTTGCGGAAGTTCGCGTCAGGGAAGTTCGTGCTGTTGATGGTCACGTCGGCTTGGGCCGTGAGTGACGCCAGCAGCACAGCCAGGGAAAAAAGTAATAGTTTCTTCATAATCGTTATCGTTTTATTAGTTTAGTAAATGTGAATTCCAATTCTTTAGTAATGCTGCAAATTTAATAATAATCTTTTATATATCCAATAAGAAATCTGGAAAATCCCTGCTTTTTGCTCGTGATTTTACACGTAATTTTCATCAGGCGCTGCCCAAGATAATGTCGATGTCGGCATTGTTATCGGCGATGTTCAACTTGTTGTCGCCATTCATGTCATTTGTGATTTACGGCTGAGTTTAGTCCTTAAAAAGCTTTGCTTTCACGTTCTAGCCTCAACTATAAATCAGAAATGCCATAAATAATTTTGGCATTTCGCTCGGCTTTCACTCCGTTGCCTTCGGCGAAGGCAGGATGCGCCTCGACATAAAAAAAGAATAATTCTTTTTGGATAAATTTTACTGCGCCTCAGCCATTAAAGTTCACTTTAATGACTTTCGGCTTGAAAAAATTTTGTTCTGTGCTCGGCTTTCACTACCTTTGCACCCAAATTTGAGACAGTACATTATTAAAAAATGAAAAAGTTCAACGAATATAACGGGTTTAACCTGTCAGATATCAACAAGGAAGTCCTGCAGCAGTGGGACAAGGAAGACGTTTTCGGTCGCAGCATCAGCGAGCGCGATGGAGCTCAGTCATATGTATTTTATGAGGGCCCTCCCAGTGCTAACGGCATGCCGGGCATCCACCATGTGATGGCCAGGACGATTAAGGACATCTTCTGCCGCTACAAGACGATGCAAGGCTACCAAGTCTTGCGCAAGGCTGGTTGGGACACCCACGGCCTGCCTGTGGAGCTTGGCGTGGAAAAAGCGCTGGGCATCACCAAGGAAGATATCGGCAAGAAAATCTCGGTCGACGAGTATAACGCCACCTGCCGCAAGGAGGTGATGAAATACACCCGCGAGTGGGAAGATCTGACCCACCGCATGGGCTACTGGGTGGATATGAAGGACCCGTACATCACGTTTAAGAACAGCTACATCGAGACTTTGTGGTGGCTGCTCAAGCAGCTTTACAACAAGGGCCTGCTGTACAAGGGCTACACCATCCAGCCTTATTCACCCGCTGCTGGAACCGGTCTGAGCTCGCACGAGCTGAACCTGCCGGGCTGCTACCGCGATGTGAAGGACCAGACGGTCACTGCCCAGTTCACCGTGTTGAGCGGTGAGGAGCATCCTGTGATCAAGCAGGTGCGTGAGGCTGCTGATGAGGGCTTCAATGACGCCTATGTGCTGGCATGGACGACCACCCCGTGGACCCTGCCCAGCAACACCGCCCTGTGTGTGGGCAACAAGATTGACTATGTCGCTGTCGAGAGCTTCAACCCCTACACCGGCAAGCCAGCCATCTATCTGCTGGCCGAGGCGCGCGTTGATGCCTATTTCAAGGCCGACGGCAAGGACCAGCCGTTGCAGTACACCGCCGGCGAGAAGGTGGTGCCCTGGAAGGTGATCGCCACGTTCAAAGGTCAGGACTTGCTTGAGATGCGCTACGCACAGCTATTCCCTTGGGTGAAGCCCGTTGACAAGGTTGACGGCAAGGTTGTGGGCAACGACAACGGTTTCCGTGTCATCCCCGGTGACTATGTGACTACCGAGGATGGTACAGGTATCGTGCACATCGCACCGACCTTCGGTGCCGACGATGCCCGCGTAGCCAAGGCTGCAGGTATTCCTGCCCTTTACATGATCAACAAGAAGCTGGAGACCCGCCCCATGGTGGACCTCACGGGAAAGTATTATACCATCGATGACCTTGACGAGGAATTTGTCAAGAATTTTGTCAATGTGGACCTTTACAGCGAGTATGCCGGCCGTTGGGTAAAGAACGCCTATGACCCGCAATACACCGTCGGTGGCAAGTTTGACGAAGAGGCCGCCAACAAGGCCGAGGACCTGAACATCTACATCTGCATTCGCATGAAGCAGGAAGGCACCGCCTTCAAGATGGAGAAGCACGTCCACAACTATCCCCACTGCTGGCGCACCGACAAGCCTGTGCTCTATTATCCGCTGGACAGCTGGTTCATCCGCGACACCGCATGCCGCGAACGCATGGTGGAACTCAATCACACCATCAACTGGAAGCCCGAGCACACGGGTACCGGCCGTTTCGGCAAGTGGTTGGAAAACCTCAATGACTGGAACCTGAGCCGCAGCCGCTACTGGGGCACCCCGCTGCCCATCTGGCGCA
>DAIREJ010000127.1:0-6695 GCA_036795635.1 Sodaliphilus sp. | reverse complement strand
TGGGAGCTGCAGCCTACCGCTGGCAGCAGATGGCGCACGACTTCTGGCTCCAAACCTGGAAAGGCTTCTAACCAAACTTTTCCCGTTTCTTCCCTAAGATCTATCACGCCCCACCAAGGGGTGTGATAACCTCTTTTTTATCCAGTCTCTCCAGCCTCATGCCTCATTTTTGTGATGTAGTTATAGAGTTTTTTGTAGAAGGGGTTGCGGGTGAGGGTGGGGGCGTCTCCCAGGATGAAGAGCTTCATGCGGGCTCGTGTCATGGCCACGTTCATGCGGCGCAGGTCGCGTAGGAAGCCAATCTGCCCCTTGTCGTTGGCGCGTACCAGCGAGATGATTACCACATCACGTTCCTGCCCTTGGAAACCGTCCACGGTGTTGATTGAAATCAGGTGGCGGAAAGGCTTGAAGAAGGCTCGTTTCTTGATAAGGCGCTTGAGGTACTGTACCTGTGCACGATAGGGCGAGATGATGCCCACGTCGATGCGGTCGTCAAGGATGTGCTGTTTGCCCACGCGTTGGAAATAAATTTGCAGCAGGCTCAGGGTGAGGTTGGCCTCGCCTTTGTTGACACGGCCGAACGTCTCGCCGATGAACTGTTCCTTGAAATTGTCCTTCTCGTCGTCGCCCAGGTTGATGGTGGAGGTGTCGAACCACAGGATGGGCGTGTCGCCCTCGTGGATGAGGCGGTGGGCGACCTCGGGAGCCGATTTCATCTCCCCGTGGTAGAAGTAGTTGCTGCTGAACTGCATGATTTCGTCGTTCATGCGGTACTGCACCTGCAGCAGCGACACGCACTCGGGCTTGTTCTCGACAATGCGCTCCATGAGCGTCTTGCCCAGTCCGCCCTTCAGAGCCTCGAGGCTTTTGACGGTGGGTGGGAGTTGGCAATGATCCCCGGCGAAAATCACACGGTTGCATCGCCTGATGGGAATCCAGCAGGCCGCCTCAAGCGCCTGTGCCGCTTCGTCAATGAAGACGGTGCCGAACTTTTGTCCGTCAAGCAGCTTGTTGCCGGCACCCACCAGTGTCGAGGCGATGACACGCGCCTGTCCGAAGATGTCGGCGTTGATGCGCACCTCGAGTTCCACGGCAAGTTCCTTGAGGCGGTTGAGCCGCTGATGGAAGCGCTCACCGCTCTCGCGGTGCTTGCGTCTCATCTCACGCATGTCTCGTCTCACCTGCCACAGCTTGGGATAGTCGGGATGGTCGGCAAAGCGGTGCTCATAGGTGAAACTCAGCATCTTGTCGTTCACACGCGTGGGGTTGCCGATGCGTAGGACGGGAATGCCGCAGTCCACCAGTTTCTCGCTGATCCAGTCCACGGCGGTGTTGCTCTGGGCGCAAACGAGCACTTGGGTCTCGCGCTTGAGCGTTTCGTTGATGGCCTCGACCAGGGTGGTTGTCTTGCCGGTGCCCGGAGGACCGTGCAACACACGCACGTCCTTGGATCGCAGCACATCGTTCACGGCTTGTTCTTGGCTCGTGTTGAGCCACGGGAAACGCATCGCATCAAAAGTGAAGGTCGAGGCTGTTTGATGGCTGTAAAACAGGTCACGCAGATAGGCCAGGCGGGTGCCTTTAGCGTTGATGACGCGCTCCAAGGCATCGAACATGATGCGGTAGCTCGTCTCGTCAAAGAACAGCTGCACCCCGATGGGCAATTGGGCGTTCTGTAATTCCAAGGTGTGCCCCTCGGGGATAGCGACAACCATGCGGTCGCCGTCGACAAACGAAATTGTCCCCGTGAAGTTGTAGAAATGGATATGTCCTGCCTGCTTCAGGTCGCCTTCGGGAGCCTCGGCCTTGAAAAACACTACGGGCTTTCCGTACTCAAAGTTGTGGTCAATCTCCTCGTCGGCCTTGCGCGTCACCTCGATGCAGTACTGGTTGATGGAGTTGAAGTAGGTGCGGCCAATGTTCAGCGGAAACCATGCGTCGCCGCGCGTTACCTTGCGTGCCAGGCCCATACTCTGTGTGTGCAAGCGATAGGCTTCCTTCTCCTCCTGGTATTCTAGCTGGAGCAGGTGCCTCTGCTGTTGCAGTAACGCTATGGGCGACTGATGGCTCATTGTCGGTGTTCAAGGAGCCAACGCATGAGGTCGAGACTCATGGCGACATCGCTCTGGTGGATGTATTTGTCGCGATTGGTCTCAAGATCGTGGAGAATCTTTTCGGCTTTGGGACGGTCGTTGTCCAAGGCGAGGGCGATGGCCATGGATGTGAGCTGCTTGTCGCTCTGGGTTGAGGCGTGCTGGCTGATGTGTTTCTGGACCTCCTGGGTGTAGTGCAGCCGGGCTTCATCGTCGCGTTCTGAGAGGATGCACGCCTGAATCATCATATTCTCCATTTCCAGTTGGTAAAGCATCATGTATTCATCCTTGTGATTGAGTGCCTCGGTCAGCAGCTGATGGGCATCTTCCCACTGGTGAAGAGCTAACAGCCTGGTTGCTGCTGACAGGACACTGCCCACATGCATGCTGTTTTTCCAGTCGATGGGCTGGGGCAGGGCGAACAGGCGCTCGGGCATCTCGCTGTAGGTTTCCCCTTTCTGGCTACGGGCGTTGATGTCGAGAATGTTGCAAAAACTCTGTTTGCCGGGGAGGTCTTTCTCCATTTGCAGCAGGTTGAAACCATCGTTGGCAACACCGCCCATTTTCATGGGTATGCCGTTGGTGAGTGCCGTCACAATGCCGATGAGGGCCATGATGACTAATAACTCGTTCAGCCAATGGGGCAGGTCAAAGGCCCATACCAGCACCAGGGACAGGAGGACGATGACGATATTGGCAAGCACACCGCCGGCGTTGTACCAACGCGTGTCGATTTCCTCAAGCGGCTTGTCGGGCGGGGCCATGAGACATTGCCCGCCCGTTCCTGCCAGTTCAAAGTTGCGCCACCGGAGGTGACCATCCTTGTTGATGAGGGTGAAGTTCAGGAAACGGAACGACACAAAGCGGTAGCCCGTCAGCAATCCTGCCACCAGGTGACCGCCCTCATGGAGGATGATGTTGAGAATGAAGGCTATCAGGACAGCGAAGAGCATCCACGCGATTTCGGCCACGGTCTGCAACGAGAATTTGTTGGCGATGTTGCTGTATATTGTTGTGATGGACTCACCCTCGATCAGGGCGATGATGGGGCCGACAATAATGATGCCGATGCCTGCTCCGATGAGCATATAACCGATGAATTTCAATATGGTTTTCATTGTTCAGTTAGCGATTTTGTTATTCCTGCCGCAAATATAATAAGTTTTTTAGTTTCTGCCTCCTCGGTTGGGGCACTCCTTTGATAACCGGGCACGGACTGCTGCGATTTAACTGTATAAAAGCAGAAAAATGCACCATAGGGGTTGATATTGTCAGATTAAAGTTGTACCTTTGCCATGTGGTCTTGGTTTTGACTGTTTCTTTGATTTTGCAGCACTAGAGCAGGAGAAAAGCCGTAACATGAAAAATCATGGGCAACTTGTTGTTGTCCTGAACGCTAAGAAGAAGATCAAAAAGTGCTGCTGAATTAAGGATGTTCAGTGATTTCCTGTGACGAAATAAACCTTTATTATCAACAATTAATCATGTTTAGCCTTATGAAACAAAATGTTCTTCAATTCATTCGGGCAATATTGTTCATTGCCGTGCTGTTCACGAGTTTCTTGGGGGTTGCAGCACAAGCACCGGGTTTATTAACCGAAACTCAACTGCCGCAGTGGTCTGAACCCTCAGTTTATGTTGCCGAGGGTGTGGGCAAATATACTGTCTCGACAAATGGTGTGGTGAGCAGTAAGATTTATTGCCGCATCAATTCAGGCGAGTGGTTCCTTTACAAGAAACCCGTTGTCTTTACTGAATATGGCACCTACGTGTTTGAAGCTTATGCCATAACCGAAACCTACGATTATGCTCCCAGTAACATCGTTACTAGAACGATCGTTCTTGACGAGCACACCGGTGAGAACTTGGTGGATCCCGATGCCGATGACCCGTCAATCATCTTCTATGATGGCTTCAAGTACAAGATCAACGGTTCAACGGTGGCATTAACCGAACAGAACGATGCCATGTGTTCTGGTGACTTGATCATTCCATCAAGCATCACCCACAACGGAGTGACCTATCCTGTCACTGAAATACAAAACTATGCATTATATAATACCCACACCATCACATCGGTCTATATTCCCAGCTCAGTGACGACGGTGGGCTACAATTCCTTGTCATGGAGCTCAGCATTACGTTCGATTGAAGTTGACCCCGACAATCCCAACTATTGCGATATCGACGGCGTGCTGTTCAATAAAGAAATGACCGTCCTGGTGTTTTATCCCAATATGCACTCACCTCATTACACGATACCCGATGGTGTTGTAGCAATCGACTATAGCGCGTTTGAGGAATGTTTTGATCTCGTGTCGGTCACCTTCCCCAGCAGTGTGAAAAACCTCCGTACCAGTTCGTTTGCCTGCTGCCTTTCACTCGCATCGGTGACATTGCCCAGTAATCTGACAGCCATGGGCCCGGGCGTCTTTAGCAGCTGCACTGATTTGAAATCGGTGACTTTCTCGCCCAATTTCAACAAGATTGTCGAATGGACCTTCGAGGGCTGCACATCATTGGAAACCGTGGTCATTCCCAGTACAATCAGGACGATTGCTGGCGGAGCGTTTGAGGACTGTTATGCCCTAAAAAATGTTACAATCAGCGAAGGCGTCAAGACCATTCAATCAACCGCATTCACTGGTTGCCGTGCGCTGCCCAACATTACCATCCCCAGCACCGTGACATCAATCGATTCCGATGTGTTTACTCGTTGCGTCAACTTGACCGATATTTATGTGGCCCCTGCCAACAATTATTACTGTGACGTTGATGGTGTTCTTTACAATAAGAACAAGACCACTCTTGTGGCCTATCCCATTGGAAATTCCAGGACAAACTATTCCATCTTGCCCTCTGCCCAAACCATCAGCGAGAAGGCAATTCAATCCTGCAAAAATCTGAAATATATCACAATTCCTAGTGGGGTAACATCCATTGGCAACTATGCGATGAGCAATTGTGATAGCATCACGGTTATCACATGCTTGGCGGCCACACCACCCACTGCAGCTACCAATTTTTTAAGCAATTTTACTAAAGCTACACTCAGGGTGCCTCTCGCCTCGATGGAGGTTTACCAGGCCACATCCCCATGGAATAAGTTCAACCAGATTCTCAGTACCGCTGTCGGTGGCGACGTCAATGGCGACGGCACTGTGGGCATGGACGATTTGACTTCAATAATTACCATGTTGGTGAGCAATGAAGCTCCTGGCTATGCCGACGTCAATGGCGATGGTAATGTGAACATGGACGACTTGACTGCGCTCATCAACGTCCTGGTCTTTGGCGCTCCTCAACCAGTCGAACCCGAGAGTGGGGATATTCAGACCATCACCGTCAACGGTGTGTCATTCAATATGGTCTATGTTGCCAGCGGCACCTTCGAGATGGGTGCACCTCCCGAGGCCTATTACAATGTTGATGCTTGCCGTCCCGTTCACCAGGTAACCCTGTCGCCATACTACATCGGCCAGACCGAGGTGACTCAAGAGTTGTGGACAGCAGTGATGGGAAGCAATCCCAGCTATTATGTCGAGAGTAACCAGCAACCCGTCCACATGATTAATTGGGCCAATTGCCAAACATTTATCTCAAGACTGAACCAGTTGACAGGCATGAACTTCCGCCTGCCCACCGAGGCCGAGTGGGAATATGCAGCACGCGGAGCTGATAAGACTCACGGCTATGAGTATGCAGGCGGTACCAGGGATGATCTCAACGACATTTGCTGGAATTCAAGCAATAACTCTTTGGACAACTTCTCTTATGGTGCTCACCCTGTGGGACTGAAGGCTCCCAATGAGATTGGCCTGTATGACATGAGCGGTAATGTGGAAGAGTGGTTGAATGACTACTATGGCCCCTACACCGAGGATGCCCAGGTTAATCCGCAAGGTCCTTCAACGGGTACCAACCGTTGCGTGCGAGGTGGGTCCTACAGTCACAACTGGTGGGACTTGCGAGTATTCCAGCGCCATGCATGTAACCCCAGCGATAAACTCACGTTCTATGGCATGAGGTTGGCCATGTGATCTTGACAGGAGGGTTTAGACGTGTCATCAACGCGCCCAACACAGTGAAAGCTGTTGTTGGCCGCGTTTGTTGCGGGGGGTAGCCTTTTTCATGGCTTCACCGATAGTTGTTGACGAAGTCGTCAAGGTTGACGACGCCCAGTTTCTTGGCTATCTGGATTTTCTTGTTGGAGACGGTGCCCAAGCTGCTGTATTTCATGCACATCATGATTACTGTGCGGGAAAAGCCGCAGCAATAGAGGGCCAGGAAGTTGACTTCGCTCTCGTTGAGTGTGCTGCCGGCAAGGCGTTGCGCCTCGACCAACACATTGTCATGCAGGTCGTTGGCCAGGGTGTGCAAGTGACTCCAATAGGAGTCGGTGGGAACAGCGCCCTCGTCGGGGATGGTCATCAGTTCGGTGAACTTGCGGGTGAAGGTGGCTTCGGTGTTCTCATAGGAGAGCTGCATGAGTTTGTGAATCACCTGTATCTGGTTATCGACAATTGTGCGCATTTCGTCACTCTTGCGTTGCTTGGCTTCCAGGGCCGCAAGTTCCTCGCCCATGCGCACCTCGTTACCTCG
>DAIREJ010000126.1:2569-6729 GCA_036795635.1 Sodaliphilus sp. | reverse complement strand
ACCTTCTCGGCATAGTAGTAATAGTCGCAAGCCTCGATCTGGGCGGTGTCGCCGTGGGCGGCAGCATACTTCTGCATGTCGGCAACCTCTTCATCCACCTTCTTGATGGCGGGACGGAACAGCGACATGAGCAGGTCCTCAGCAGCCTTGGGCGTCTTGGCCATGTAAGGATCGGTGGCATAGTCGGCATAGGTGTTGAAACCAAGCAGATTGGCCTTCTGCTGACGTAGCATCAGGATGTTGCGGATGTTCTCGGTGTTGTCCCACTCGTCGCCGTGGTTGGCCGTTGAGATATAGGTTTCATACATCTGACGGCGCAAGTCGCGGCTGTCGGCATAGGTCAGCACGGCAAGGCGTGTCGAGGCGGTAGCGGTGAACGCCCACTGTCCCTTCTTGCCTTTCTCGGCTGCGAGTTGTGCAGCGTTGTCTATAATGCCCTGGGGCAGGCCCTTGAGCATTTCCTCGCTGTCGACAAAGAAGACACAATTGTCCATGTCATGCATCACGTTGTTACCGAACTTGAGCTTGTACTCACCCAGCTTGCGGTTGATTTCCTTGAGGCTGTCCTTCTGGGCTGCTGTCAAGAGAGCGCCGTTGCGCACGAACTCCTTGTAATACTTCTCGGTGAGACGCTTCTGAATGGGGTCCATGCCCAACTTGTCGGCGTTGTCATAGACGGCCTTCACCTTGGCGAAGAGGCTGTCGTTCATGTACATGCCATCGCTCTGTGCGGTGAGTTTGGGCAACAAGACCTCGGAGAGCTTCTGCATCTCGGGGGTGTTGTCACTGCTGCTCAAAGCGTTAAACACGCGAGACACCTTGTCCAGGATGCGGCCACTGTTGTCCAGTGCGAGTACGGTGTTCTCGAAGTTAGGCTCTGCCGCGTTCTTGATGATGGAATCAATCTCGGCGTTCTGCTCCAAGATACCAGCATCGACAGCGGGCTCGTAGTCAGCATAAGTGATTTTGTCAAACGGCGGAATGCCGTACTCATTCTCATACTCCGACATAAACGGATTGTTCTCGGTTGATTTTTTCTCGCTGCAGCTCACAAAAACAATGGCTGCCAATGCAAGAACAGTAAATAAAACTTTCTTCATTTTTGTACCAAAATTTAGTTACTATTTAGTTGAATTGATATCAATATCAAAGGTGGCCATTATCGGATAATGGTCGCTTGCACCGCCCTTGATTCTCGTGGCCCTGACAGCATTCAGGTCGCCACGATACAAGATGTGGTCGATGCGATAACACAAGTGGTGACGGTTGTAAGTATAGGCATATCCGCGTCCCACGTCACACCAGGCATCATTAAGGTCTTCGCCCCTGATGACACGGTACACATGCGAAGCCGGCACATCGTTCATGTCACCACAAACGATTACATTCTTGGGGCACTCGTCGATGAACTTGCGCAGTTCCTCGGCGTTATCGGTTCGCAAGGCGAATGAACGCCTCATGCGCTCCAGCGGATGTGGCTTCACGTCGGGCGAAACACGCACATTGGGATTCTTCCCAAAGCTCAAGTGATAGGACTGGAGGCGGAAATCCACCAACCTCAACTGCTTGCCCGAGGGCAACTGCAAGTCGAAGTAACGGGCAAGATAGGCATTCTGTTTGCGGTTATAGCCCAACGCGGAGCGCGTGCCCTGCTGTTGGCCCACAGTTTGGGCCGTAAACGGGAACTTGGACAAGATGCACAATCCCTCGTCGCCCAGGAAGCGATAAGGATATTTGGCATTCACCTCGGCCATGAGCGGCTTGAGTGTGGACACTTCTTCCCAATCTGCGTCGGCGGCACCTTCCTGCAACAAGACCACATCGGGGTCGGCATCAAGAATCATGCGCATCGATGAAGAAGGCTTACCTTTCTCGTCCACGTCATTATAATTGAACATGAGCGCATTGAATGTCATTACCTTGAGCATTCCCTTGGGGTCGGCAGGAATGGCAGGCGCGTTCTCTGAAGTGTTCATGGGCAAGAATGTCGTGATGACGGGCATCGTAATCAAGACAGTCGCAACCACAATGATTGCGGCCAGCCAACGACGCCATAACAATCCGATCACCAGTAGCAGCAATGCCAGCAGCAGCATGGGGATAAACGCCAGCGACATGAATGCGCTCGGGAAAAACGTCTTTGGATCAATATGACCGGCAAAGGCACAGCATATCGTTATCAAAGCCACAATCCCCGTAACGATCTCATAGGTCATGTTCGGACGTTTCTTGCGTCGCCGCTTATTATAGTCATAGGTACTTCTTGCCATCAATTCTCAGTTAAATATTTTAATTTAATATTTAATAATGTGTCATGGCGAACGGCGTTGCGATGCCTTGAAGAGTTTGCCTCGCTCTTCTTCGCTCAGAGCATCATAGCCCGCCACCTTGATTTTCTTTAAGATTTCATCGAGTTCGTCCTCGGGCACACCACCGCTGTCACGGGGTGAACCGTTCTGAGGTTTGCCGTATTGCGGTTTGGCCTTCGGCTCTGCCGACCTTTTGAAACGCGGCATCTTAAAGTTACGGCCATTGAAGAGGCCGACGATAGCGTCGATGCACGCATTGAGCGGTCGCGTGATATCAGCACCGCGCTTGATGCGTAAAGCGAACCAAGCTCCCACAATGGCACCACCGATGTGGGCAATGTTTCCACCCAAGTTGGCCCCGCCGCCCATGCTTGCCAGCGAAATAAGTACTGTGACGATGGCGACCCACTTGAGGGACACCTCACCCAGGAACAACAGCCCAATTTTATAGTCAGGCGCATAAACCGCCGTCGCTACCACAATAGCGACAACCGACGCTGACGCACCAAGCAAATAGAACGCTTGAGCATGACTCGTAAAATAGGGCAACGTATTGGTAGCCAGCAGGAAGAGTAAGGCCCCAGCCCAGCCTCCCAAGAGATAGAGTCCCGCAAGTTGCTTTGGGGAGAAATATTCCATGAAGATGCGCCCCAGCCAATAGAGCCACAACATGTTGAACAGGATGTGGAGGAAGTCAATGTGAGCAAACATGTAGGTGAGCAGTGTCCAGGGCCTTCTCAGCAACAAACCCAAGTCGCCGGGCAACTGCGCCCATCGTGTCATCGCGTCAGGATTGGAGTTAAGCAACACCGCCCCGACAGCCAACACGAGCAAAATGACAAAGACCACGATGTTGATGAAGATGAGCCTCATCAGCATCGAGCTTTGCGCGTAAAAGCGCTTTATTTCATCAATAAAAGCCATTACGTCTTGTCAGTGCTCCACTGTGTTTCCAGTACAATATCATGATGATGCCAGCGATCATGCCGCCCAGATGTGCAAAATGGGCAACACCGCTCATGGCACCCGAAATGCCGAATAACAACTCAATGAGACCATAGCCCAGTACCACCCACTTTGCCTTGATGGGGAACGGGAACGGAATGATATACATCTTCACATTCGGGAAAATCATGCCGAATGCCAAAAGAATGCCGAACACGGCACCCGAAGCACCGACAGTAATCATATTGTTGAAGAACTCATTCATTGTAAAGGCAGCATGACCTGAGTTAATGGCATTGATAATGTCGGTCACACTGGTCGCGGCGGGGCCCGACATTCTACTTGTCAAAATACTCTGCCATGAGAACTGCCACACCAGTTCTTGAGCCAATGCCGCACCAAGTCCGCAAGAGATATAATAGAACAGGTAACGCTTGGAAGTCAATGCACGTTCAACCAAGCTACCAAACATCCACAACGAGAACATATTGAAAAAGATGTGCCCAATGTTGCTCGTGTCGTGCATGAACATATAGGTAAAAAATTGATAGGGGTTGAAGGCGTCACCTTTCCAAAAATGCAAACCCAGTAATTCGGTCAAGTCAAGAATGCCAGTTTTTTGACAAACAAGAGTCGCCAGCCACACGATGATGTTGATAATCAACAGGTGCAAGGTGACCGGCGCGATTGATGTCAAATGTGAGTTATAATTCCGCTGCATGAAATCATTTTATTTAACGCACAAAATTAGGCAAAAAGTCCCTATTCACTACTTTTTTAGGTCTAAAAAACCAAAAAAATGCTTTTTTTGGATAACTTTTATCATTTTTTCTTGGTTTTTTTTTGCAGAAACCGTTGTTTTACTTATATTTGCGCAAAGAAAATAACATTTACTTTATTCACATA
>DAIREJ010000126.1:0-2559 GCA_036795635.1 Sodaliphilus sp. | reverse complement strand
AATCTCACCAAGGTACAGGCTAAGGCTGCTCTCGATGCTACCCTCGATGCTATGGGTGGTGCCCTCAAGAAGGGTGACAAGGTTGCCCTCATCGGTTTTGGTACCTTCCAAGTTGTTAAGAAGGATGCTCGTCAGGGCATCAACCCGATGACCAAGGCCAAAATCAAAATCCCCGCTAAGAAGGTCGTTAAGTTCAAAGCTGGTGCTGACCTGGCCAAGAAGGTGAACTCCAAGAAAAAATAAGCTATTGCTTGATAAAACATCAATCTGCCGCTGCTCGATGCTCGAGTGGCGGCAGTCATTTTAAATAATTAATGCATGAAATAGGTGACGTGAATAAAAAAATGGAGGAAAAAAGGCCGATATTTTGATTTTTTGATTATATTTGTGGGTTAAATAGACATCAATCATTATCAACCTATAATAACAAAAGTCTTATGAAGGATTATTCTACACAACCAACATTGTTGCGTCGCCTGTTGCTGGCATTTGTCTGCTTGGCGACAGTGGTAGCTGTTCATGGTGCGAGCATCACCGTTGACGGCATCAACTACACGACAAAGAGCGATGGTACGGCCACGATAGCCAAGTACACCATCGACAAGACGGTCACCCCCTATGACACCTTGTTCTATGAGGGCGACATCGTGATTCCCGAGAAGTTCATCTACGAGGATGTGGAATATACAGTTGTCGCTACGGCAGCCAACTCATTCCTGGACTGCAAGGACCTGACATCGGTGACGCTTCCCGCCACTTGCGTGACCATCGCCCGCAACACATTCAAGGGTTGCTCGTCGCTGACCACGAGTCCCATTCCCGAGACCGCCACGAGTGTGGGTAGCGGTGTGTTCAACGGTTGCACAAGCCTGGAGGAGATTACCATCGTTCCTGGTTGGTCCAAGCCCGTTAGTGAAGAGTTCGCTAACTGCCCGAACCTGAAACGCCTGATTATCGCCGACGGTGAGACTCCTCTGGTAATGAAGGTCAATGCCTTCGGTGCCACATCCGATGCACGCACTGCCCTGCAGAGCATCGAGTACATGTATATGGGTCGTAACGTTGACGCCAGTGCCTATCTGAACAATGAGCAGCCGTTCCACAACATGGGCGGCCTGAAGACGCTTGTCATCGGCGGCACGACGACGACCATCCAGAGCACAACGTTCCAGGGTTGTACCGCTCTGAACAATGTCACTTTCAATGAAGGTAACCTGTTGACCAGCATCGGCTCAAGCGCATTTGCCAGCTGCACCTCTCTGCCCAGCATCGACATCCCTGCAGCCGTGACCGTCATTGAGCAGAGCACCTTCAACGGCTGCCGCAACCTGACGAACGTCACGATGGGTGACAATGTGACCAGCATCGGCATCACCGCATTCTATAATACCGGCTTGACCTCGTTCACCTTCCCCAGTGCACTGACCAGCATTGGCCAAAGCGCCTTTGAGAACAGCAAACTGACCGGTGACATCGAGCTACCCGTTAATCTCACCTCGATTAGCACTCAAGCCTTTGCCGGCACGTCCTTGACAGGTGTGAGCATTCCCGCTGGTGTAACCAGCATCGGCTCTGGAGCCTTCGCCCCGATTGCCCCGCTCGCCTCCATCACCCTTGCCGAGGGCAACACGAGCTTCACACTTGACAATGGAGTGCTGCTGAATGCTGCAGGCACCCGTCTGCTGGTAACGGCTCACGAGGGTGAAATCGGTACCACCTACAGCAACGCCGAGGTGAAGACCATCGACAACTACGGACTGGCCTATGCCCCGTTCACGAGCGTTGACCTGCCCGCATTGGCGACCATCGGCAACTATGGCTTCGCCTATAGCGACATTGTGTCCTACACTCTTGAGAACGCCGTCTCTGTTGGCCAGAATGTGTTTGCAGGTTCAGCCTTGCAGGAAATCATCATCGGTGAAGGCCGCAACGAGATTCCACAGGGTCTGTGCGCCCAGTGTACCAACTTGACCAACGTGGTGCTGCCCACCACAACGACCAACATGATGCGCAACTGCTTCGAGGGTTGCACTGCCCTTGAGGAGATGGAGATTCCTGCTAATGTGAACTACATGGAGCCGGGCTCAGTACCCGCTACCATCAAAACACTGCGCGTACTCAACGTCAACACCCCCGCACTTGCTGCCGGCGTGTTCAACGAGAGCCAAGGCGATGTCATCTGCAAAGTCGCCCCCAGCTCAGTCAACAAATTCAAGGCTGCTAACCAGTGGTGTTACCTGAACATCGTGCCCGACGGCACCATCTCGGGTGAAGGCTCCAAGTTGGGCTGCCCCACCGGTCTATATTTCGCCACGACCAATGGCGCTCTCATGTACAAGGATGAGGACGGCAACATAGTGAACACCAACTTCAATGCCGGACAGCACGCATTCACACTGCAGAGTTACAAGAACCGCGTGTATGTTGCTGTGGCAGGCCAAAGATTCACCTATCAGGATCCTAACCAGCCCCTGGGCGACGGTGAGCTGTTCTATGTGAACAACACCAACGGCATCTTCTATCGCGTGACGGTGCTCAACAACGTGGGTTATGCTCCCA
>DAIREJ010000125.1:0-6732 GCA_036795635.1 Sodaliphilus sp. | reverse complement strand
GCGAGATTGATGCCTTCGGTACTGCCAAACACCAAATAGTTGATGAGCGCCGTGAGGTCGTCCATACCTACAACGCCATTAGCATCCACATCGCCACGCACATAGCCGCCATGCTTGGTGAGGCGCCACACGGTGATGTGTCCGCCGGGATAGTACTGGTAGATAATCACCTCGCGGTCACCGACCACCTCGGCGTTGAGCCAGTCGGCCTGATAAGTGTTGGCATCGGTTGTTACCGTCTGCTCAACATAAGCGATGGGTGCCGTTGCATTGAATTCTGCCACCGCAAAGCCATCGCGATAATTGTCTAAGGTGGGATAAACCACCAGTTCCTTGCCGTCCCAGATCAAGGGGAAGGCGCCATTGGTGGTGCCCTTGTTGGGCAGGCTGAATTCGGTCATCGTGAAATTGTCCCCTTCATAGGCCAGTTTCTTGGGCGCAGAGTTACGGGTGATGTAAAGGATGGCATCATCACCGTTCAAGTCGGTGTAATAGTTGAGCACGGTGCCGCTATTTGCACCCACGCCATCGCAGTTCGCCAAATAGGTGGCATCGGTATCAAGTTCTCCGTCGGTGAACTTGATGCGGCTGATGGAAGTGCCGCTGTTGGCTCCCACAAGATAGAGTTCACCGTCCTCCATCAGATTGCCTTTCGGGAAGCCCATGTTATCACTGCGTCCGAAGTTGGTCACCGCCGCGGGCAAAACATGGGTGCTGACTTCACCGGTCGAGGGATTGATGACCTTGATAGTGGGACTGCTGTTATTCCATGGATAAGGGAACTCCGCGTCGCTCACGACGAGGTTGCCAGCCTGATCACGGGTAAAGCCTACATTCATGCCGCCCTCGAAAGTCTCGCCTGTCAATCCGTTTTGGTCCACCACAAGGATGGTGCTGGTGCCCTTGTCGTTGATGTAGAACTTGCCGTTCATTCCGAAGCCTTGACGGGCATCCATCGTGGTCAGGAACGAAATATTATTGATTTCCCACACCTTATCGATATTGTAAGTGACCGGAGTGGGCTGGAAAGGATCGGGTGGCTCGGGATTGTCGTTCACGCCTAAATAGGCGGGAGCGCTCTCGTTACCATAACCGTCGATGACACACACGGCATACCAATAGCCGCTCTGGTAATTACTGGGCAGGACATATAACGGTTTGTAAGTGACGTCTAACAGATAGTCGCTCTTGATACCGTCAAATGCAGTGCTTGCCGCATCCTCAACAGTAATATCAGACGGAACGGCATAGACTGAGTATTTAACCAATGTGCCCTCTTGGTCCGCCCAGGTGAGGTTGGCACCGTTTTGCGCTAAGTCAGCGGGTGCGCCATAGCCCGGGGCGGGTTTCCATGTCAGGGCGGGAATCATAGCAGGATGCTGGAACGCATTGTTGGCCAGATAGTTGCCCAAGCCTGCCACGCCACCGTTTTGGCCGTTGACATTTTTGGCACTATATAGCACTACACCAGGGGCATTGTTTTCGGTGTACTGGCGGGAATAGTTGATCTGCTGGGTCACCTCGGCCCAGCCATTCGTGTTGTTGCTGCCTTCAGCAAGGAACGTGACACTGTGGCTGGCATAGTGATGGCGCCCATAGTGCTGTGCGATATAACTCCACCAGTCGGTCAACGGGCCGAAGGGGTTGGTTGGGTGGCTCGTCAACCAATAGAGTTGGGGCGAGATGTAGTCGATGGTACCTTGTTCCAGCCATGCCAACGGATCGCTGAAGATGCCGTTGTACTGCCAGTCGCTGCCCGTGGGACAGGGGGTTACACCATGTGCTCCCGCCGAGGTGCTGGCCGTTCCAGCCACGCCGGCAGGGCTGATGCCGAAGCGCACCTCGGGCTTCTCGTCCTGTATCATGTTATAGACGTCCCTGACCATCATGTTGACATTGTTGCGGCGCCAGTCGGCGAAAGTCATGTCCACCGCCGAGTCATTCCACAGATTATAGTCCCCAGCACTGCTGTTGGTGGGGATGCCGCTGGGATAGAAATAGTCGTCAAAGATGATGCCGTCCACATCATAGTTGGTGATAATTTCACGGATGACATTCACGATGCGCTCGCGCACGGCAGGCAGACCTGGGTTGAGGATGGTGTATGTCGAAGAGCCGTTATTGTAGGCCAAGAGCATACCGGAATTCTTCAGTTCTTGGTCCTGAGGGGTATTCCAGTTGGTGCCTGTACTCCAGCGATAGGGGTTGACCCAAGCGTGGCATTGGATGCCGCGGGCGTGGCACTGCTCGACAGCATAGGCCAGCGGGTCATAGCCCGGGTCCTTGCCGCGGGTACCCGTCAAATAACTGGACCAGGGCTCATAACTGGACTGATAGAACGCGTCACACATGGTGCGCACCTGCAAGAACACAGCATTGAAGTTCTGGGCCTTGAAATTGTCCAGATAGGCATTGAGCTCAGCCTTCTGGGCCGAGGCATTGTTGGTCGTCGTGGGCCAGTCGATGCGATAGACGGTGGCAATCCACGCAGCACGCATCTCGCGCTTCTGGGCCTCGGCGGCATTGGCCGAGATGCCTGCTGTCACAGCAATGGCAATGAGCAGCAAAAGTAATCGTTTCATCATTTTATTGCTATTTTTTGAGATTTGAATGATTATTTTTCACTTAATAGCCACAAAGTTACGAAACGACAACGCTTATTTCCAAAAAAATTTTCATCTTTGTGCAACTTTTTTGGGGTGTTGCTGCATCTAATGCATGAACGCGGCAGCCAAGCGATGCCCCGATTCACCAGAAACAATAACAAACTAAAAACAATAAGACAATGAAAAAGACGATTCTTTCACTAGTGATGATGCTGACGATGGCCTTGGTTGCCACCGCAGGACCGAAAGTCACAGTTCATCCAGGCAACAAAGCCACAGCCGGTAAGACGCAAGTTGAATTCAAGGGCGACTCCCTTGTCGTGAACGACGGCAACGAGTCGGTAACCGTGAGCGGCCTCCCTGAGTTGCAGAAGGTGCGTGACAAAATCAACGAAGCCCTTGACGACACGCTTGCCACAGGCGATGCGGGCAGCATCAGCATCGGAGACGACGATATGGACTTGTCTCCCGAAGACCTCAAGGCAATGAGCGAACAATGGGCCGATGTCGCCAAAAAGGTTGCCTATGCCTCAATCCTGGGCCTCCTCGCTCTGGTCTTGCTGATACTGTTGTTCCGTTACCTGAACCGCCGCAGCAAATACCGCGTCATGGAGCGTGCCATCGAGAACAATTATCCGCTCAACGACATTTCGTTGACCGACAACCAGCGCAGGGCCATCTATGTGCAGCAACCCGTCGTGACTGCATCAACGCCGATGGCTGCCGCTCCGCAGCAACCCGGTCAGGTTCCCGTGGGCACACCTATCCAGGGGCAGACTCCCGCCAATCCCATCGTGATGACCAGCATCTTCAACTGGCGTGCTTTGATGCCCGCTATCAGAGTAGCAGGCTGGGGTGTACTACTCGCATTATTCGGCATCTTTGTCTGCGACGGTCATGATCCGTTCACCTATATCGGTCTGGCTCTGATGTTCGTCGGACTGTGCAAGGGCTTTATCCTCTACAAGGAGCAAAAGGAACTGCAAGAAGCGGCTCTCCGCGCACAAGACATGCAGCCACGCAGGCCCGTGACTCAAGGCACTCCCATGCCCCCGCCCATGGATGACGAGTACAGGGAGGACAATGAGCCCTACCAGCCCTACTAAATAGTCCACCCTCCACTGCACCTTTACACCTATACTCTTATACACCAAATAAATGCTTTCCAAGCTTGATGAAATAAGACTGCTGTCGCAATGCGCCCTGGCCGACAACCGGGACGCATTCGGCAGGCTCGTCGAAGCCTACCAGCCGCGCGTGCGCCGGTTCCTGCTGAACCTGACCATGGGCGACGAGATGCTGACCGACGACCTGGCACAGGAGACGTTCATCAAGGCCTATGTGGGCATCCGCGGTTTCAAGGGCATGTCGGCTTTCGGCACCTGGCTCTACCGCATTGCCTACAACGAGTTCTATAACCACACCCGCAAGCATCACGAGGATCACGTCGAGGACATCACGCGTCTGGGCGACGTCAGCACGGCTGACAACGATGCCATCGATGCCTCAATGACCGTTCAAGAGGCCTTGACACGTCTGGGTGACAATGAGCGCGTCGCCATCACTCTGTTCTACATCGAGGACCAGCCGCTCAAGCAGGTGTCCAAGATCATGCAGTTGCCCGAAGGGTCGGTCAAGTCACTCATCCATCGCGGTAAGGCAAAAATGAGACAATTTATCGACAATTAAACCGTTATTAAGGATATGAATACCAACGAAGAAGACAAGAAACTGGCGCAGGTGCTCAAGCAGGGCGCGCATGACCCCGGGGAGAATCCCTGGTTCACCCGCCGCGTGCTCAACAAACTGCCCGAGAAACGCACCCACGGCTCATGGGCGACCACGGCGGTCTATGCCATCGCCCTCGTGGCTTGCATCGTGTGCTGGCTGATGATGTGGCGCGGTCAGGACTGGGGTGCCGTCACCGTGCGCGACGTGCTCTACAACATGACGATGGGCGCCGTGACGCTCGCTGCGCTGTGGCAGACTATCGCCTCGCTCATCCACGCCGCCGACGTGTAAGTTATAACGAGCAGAACAAAGTAACCAGGAAGGGTACCGAGAAGTCAACAAGGAAACCGTGGAAAAGGGATAGGATAACAAATTCCTGACCACTCGTGCGGGTGATGATGGGCAAGGTGGTGTCCATCGTCGTCGCTCCGCCCGACGAAATGGGGGCGAGCGGCCCGCAGTACCTCACCATGAGCGGCGCACCCAACAGCGTAATCACCTCCCTCAAAATATTAGCCAACAATGCAACCGTGCCCAAGTCAGGGCCACGGTATTGCGTGATAAGAATACTCGACAGAGAATAATAGCCAAAACCCGAGCCCACAGCGAGGCAGTCGGATAAACTGCGGTGCGGCAAAGCCAGCGAAGCGACCGCCGTGGCAGTTAGGGTGCCGATAATTGTCATCAACGGCAACAGCATGAGCCGAGGGTCCAGACGGGTGAAAGATTTCAAAATGGCCGTATTGTTGCCCACCGTGATACCCACGCAGAACATGAGCGCACACAAGGTCAGGTAACTCACATTACTCGGCATGGGCGGCAGCAAGTTGAACACACCGCAAACGATGCCCACTGCAAAGAAGCCGACGATGATGACACTGCCCTTCATGACCGACGCCCTTTTCTTGCATTGACATAGCGCCACAAGCCCCATGCAGCCAACAAAGTCCCGGCCAGTCCTGCCAGGCAGAGCCACAGCGCCTCCAACCCCAAATCACCGATGCCACCCAACACCTGCGGATTGGAACCGACCTCAATTCCCAACAGGAACAGCAAGAGCCAAATGAGCACCGTCACAGCCTTGGGCACGATGCGAAGCGTGCGCTTCCTCAATAGGAAACCCACGGCCATTCCGCACAGCATGATGGCAACAATCTTCAACATTCACCCACAAAGATAATACAAAATCCGATAGAACGAACAAGAGGGACAAACCTTCATGCAGTTCGTCCCTCTTGTGTACCTATATCATTTCTCTTTCAAGAGAGGAACTGTTTCACGTCGATGGCCGCGCGGCAGCCTCCTGCAGCTGCAACAATAGCCTGACGGTAGTGCGGGTCGGCGACATCGCCAGCAGCAAACACACCCTCAACATTGGTCGCTGTGTTGTGGCCCGTGAGTTTGATGTAGCCCTGCTCATCTAGATCAATCTGTCCGCCCAAGAATTCGGTGTTGGGACGGTGTCCGATGGCGAGGAAGAAGCCGTCGATGGCAATATCAAACAGTTCTTCTTTGTCGGTGTCTTTGAAACGTACCAGATGGGCGCCCTCTACGCCATTATCGCCGAACAGTCCAACCGTGTTAGTATTGAACAGGATTTCGATTTTCTCGTTCTCCTTGACGCGCTGTTGCATCGCCTCACTTGCACGGAGGTAGTCCTTGCGCACGATCAAATAAACCTTGTTAGCCAGGTGGCTCAGGTAGTCGGCCTCTTCACAGGCGGTATCACCGCCACCCACAACGGCAACGACCTTCTTGCGGTAGAAGAAACCGTCGCACGTCGCACAAGCCGATACACCCTGACCCGCATATTTGGTTTCATCGGGCAGACCCAAGTATTTCGCTGTGGCACCTGTGGCCACGATGACAGTGTCGGCAGTCAACTGCTCGCCGCCGTCCAGGGTAACCAGGAACGGACGCTGGCTCATGTCGATGCCCGTCACGAGACCCGATTTCATCTTCGCACCCAAGTTCACGGCCTGCTGGCGCATATTCTCCATCAGCTGGAAGCCATCAATCCCTTCGGGAAAGCCAGGGAAGTTCTCTATGGTAGTCGTCTGGGTAAGCTGTCCGCCCACCTGCAAGCCCTCGATGAGCAAGCAGTCGATGGCCGAGCGCACAAGATAAATCGCTGCGGTGTAACCGGCAGGGCCAGAACCGATAATCAAACATTGAGTATGTGTCATTTTAGTTAGGAGTTAGGAGTTAGAAGTTAGGAGTTAGAAATTATTGCAACACCTTGTCAAGGTAGTCATAGAAGCCAGCAGATTCGCCCACAACAACCTTGGCCAACTTGCCTTCGGGATCAATGATAATTTTGGTGGGGAAGCTATCCACCTTGTACAATTCCAGCGGGTTGTCACCGTTCTCGTCGTCCTTGTCCCAATAGACGTGC
>DAIREJ010000124.1:0-6807 GCA_036795635.1 Sodaliphilus sp. | reverse complement strand
ACGGCCCCCACGGCACTGGTCCCATCCAGCCCAACTCGACGCTCATCTTTGACGTCCAGTTGCTCAAGGTCGAGAAAAAGAACTAAACGAAAAATCCAACTATAACAATCAGATTACAAATGAAAAAGTTATTTGCTTTAGCAATGGTAGCCATGCTCATGGCAAGCTGCAACAATACAAAGAGTGACCAGAGCGCCAATGATGCCGCTGCCGAGTACGCTCAGCAAATCAAGGACAATAAAAGCATCGGTCGCGAGTTCCTGGAGGAGAATGCCAAGAACGACAGCGTGGTTCAAACCACCAGCGGCCTGCAATACATGGTACTGCAAGAAGGTACCGGCACCAAGCCTGGCCCCACCGACGAAGTGACCGTTCACTATACCGGTCGCTTGCTCGACGGCACCGTGTTTGACAGCAGCATGAATCGCGGCGAGCCTGCCACCTTCACCCTGGATAAAGTCATTCCTGGATGGACCGAGGGTCTGCAGCTCATGGGCGAGGGAGCCAAATATCGCCTCTTCATCCCCAGTGAGTTGGCCTATGGCTCGAAGGGTGCCGGAGAACAGATTCAGCCCAATTCGACGCTCATCTTCGATGTTGAACTCATCAAGGTGAACAAGAAGTAAAGGATATAAAAAACATTATTTAATAACATCATTATTTAAAAACAACAGTTTTATTATTATGAAGAAGATTTTAGCATTTGCAGCTGCAGGTCTGTTGACCGTTGGTTTCGTTGGCTGCAACAGCAAGGGTGCAAGTGGTAGCAGCGAGACCATGGACTCGCTGAGCATTGCTTTTGGTGACCTCTATGGTGCTGGTATGGGTCAGCAGCTTCGCAGTATGGACTCAACCATCAACATTGATCAGGCTCTCAGGGGCATGGAATACATCGCTAATGCCGACACCAGCAAAGCCTTTATGCAAGGTCTGCAGATGGGTATGCAGATTGCTCAGCTCTACTCTGGTATTGAGGAGCAGTGCGGTATGCCCATCAACAAGAGCCTGTTTATGAAGCACCTGCGCGAGGGTCTCATGAAGACCACTCCGATGGGTCAGGAAGAGATGATGGCCATGCAGAGCAAGATTGAGCCGCTGCTCAAGAAGGCTATGGAGCAGTCCCCCAAGGCTATCGCCAACAAGAAGGCCGGTGAGGAGTACATGAGCAAGCTCAAGAGCGACAAGGGTTATACCTTCACCAAGAGCGGCATCGCCTACAAGGTGCTGGCCGAGGGCGAGGGCAAGAACTTCAGCGACAGCGACGTCGTTAAGGTGAACTACGTTGGCAAGCACATCGACGGCACCGAGTTCGACAAGAGCGGTGATGAGCCCGTATCCTTCAACCTCAAGCAGGTCATCCCCGGCTTCTCTGAGATGATTCAGCTCATGAAGCCCGGCAGCAAGGTAACCGTTGTTATCCCCGGTGAGCTCGCTTATGGTCCCGAGGGTAGCCGTGGCGGCATTGAGCCCAACGAGACGCTGATTTTCGACATCGAGACCCTCGGTCTTGACGACAGCCAGCCCAAGCGTCCCCAAATCAACCTTCCCGCTAAGAAGAAATAATCTGTTGACATCATCGTCATCAGTCGCCCTGGCCTTCCCGGCCAGGGCGATTTCATTTATATCATGTTGTAGTATTCAAGTTAGAGCCAGAGGAGGAAGTCTTCGCGTTGTAGCTTGGGACTGGGGTTGAGGATGGCGATTTTGTTGTTGGTATAGGTCTGGCCTGACTGCATGTAGTCGCAGCAGACATCAAAAAGGTTGGATAAAGCCTTGTCATGGTTGAGGTTGCGCAGAATAACCACCACACCCGCGTCCAGCAGTCGCTTCAACAGATCTTCTTCAACTGGAGCATTGATGAGCGCCATCGCCGAGCCGTCGGTGGCCGATAGCAATTCTTCGACAGCCACTTTCAGGTCATCGTAGCATGATATCCTATCCAACTGGCTTTGCAGTACGCGCACGGCAAGCGCCTTCTGCTCCAGTTGTGCGTCAAAGAGGTAAAGACGGCTTTGGCGACTCACCTCCATCATGGCTACGCTCTCAATGCCCGTAGCAGCGCCCGCCTGCAGAATGTACTGCGGATTGAAGAAGTTTGTCAGCCTGAACAGCAACCTGGCCTCCTTCTCGCTGATAAGGTCCATTTCACGGCGCTGCCCCCTTGTGGTGCCGCCCTCGACAGTATCGATGAGTTGACTGATGCCCCCATAGGCATAATAAGGCAAGCGCTGTCGCCACACGTTGCGAACGAACTGGAAGGCGTAGGGTGAATGTATGCCGAAGCCGCCACTACGGTGGTGGCGGCTCCAAGCAGTCATGTATCTCTTCCAGCGGGGCATTAATGAGTTACTAGTTTCTAGTCTCTAGTTGTTCCTTCTTGCGAAACTTATCACCGAAGATGGCGTAGTTCAATGCCAGCAGCAAGAGCAGGTAAATCACGATTACCGCGATGGTGGCCCAAGTCTGCGTTTTGCTGACTTCATCGGGAGTGAACTTGAAGTCAATCTCATGGTCGCCAGCGGGCAACTGCAGAGCGCGGAGAACATAGTTCACACGGCCCATCTCGGCGGGTTTGCCGTCAACGGTCACCTTCCATCCCCAGGGGAAATACACCTCGCTGAAGACGGCCAATCCACCATTAGCGCTGTGGCTCTTGTAGGTGAGGTGGTTGGGAGCGTAAGCCGTCTCATAGATGGTGTCGCCCGGTTGCACGGCCTTGGCCTCGCCCAACTGCTGCTTGAACTGAGCGTCGGCAACGGCACTGAGTGCAGGATTGAAGTTGTCCAAGAACGCCATCTCCTTGTCGGCATTGTCCACATAGGTGAGCGAGTCCACAAACCAGGCGTTGCCTAACGCGTCGGGATTGCGCTGCACCGTCGTTTCATTAAGGATGAAATAACGCGTGTTGAGCATATTGAGCACCGACATATTGTTATTGACAATCTGGTTATTGATCAAGTCGTTGTAGCGCGAGAGCTTGGCAGCATGGTAGCCACCCACCGTCTTGTGGAAGTAGCTGGGCATTGCCTCTCCAAAGTGCTGCATATCCATCACACGGTAGTTGATGTCCTTGTCCATGAGAATCTGAGCGTCGGCAGGACGCTTAGCAAACTGCTCCTCGGCCACGTCATAGTGCGAGGTGAAGGAGTCGCTGTTGATGTAGCGCTTGTTCACGGCATACATGTCGACCAACACAATACCTGCCACGATGAGGGTAGCAGCCAGTTCGTTGAGTTTGCCCTTAAGATAAGCGAGAATCACTGCAAAGCCCAGGATAATGATGATGAGGCTGCGCCAAGCATCACCGCTCACCAATGCTCCACGCACGGCAGCGATTGCAGCGTCAACGCTGGGGAACTGCTGTAACTGTCCCGAAGCGACAAGTTGCTCATGCTCTTGTGCCGAGAAGTGTCCGAAGATGCCTGGGAAGATTGCGGCAATCAGGCAGATGACAGCACTGATGCCAAACGAGACGAGCAGCGCCACTTTGTGCTTGCGCCAGCCGTCGGGCTCCTTGAAGAGTTCGCGCAGGCCCAACACCGCCAAGATGGGCATCGCCACCTCGGCAATGACGAGTATCGACGCCACTGTGCGGAACTTGTTATACATGGGGAAATGGTCAATCATCCAGTCGGTGAGCCACATCATGTTATGGCCCCACGAGAGCAGGATGCTGATGATGGTGACGATGAGCAACGCCCACTTGGTCGGGCCCTTGACAATAAAGCAACCCAACAGGAAAAGCGCGAAGATAAGTGCGCCCACATACACGGGGCCATTGGTCATGGGTTGGTCACCGAAATACTGCGGGAACTGTCCCAGAATCTGATAATCCTGCTGGCTCATTGCGCCCGAGTTGACCATCTTCTCGGCGCTCTTGGTTGCGCCCAGGGTAAGCATCGTGTTGTCGCCGTGCTCAGGTTTGATGGTCGCACCACCCTTGCAGTTGGGAATCAGCAGAGTGAAAGTCTCATCCTTGCCATAGCTCCACTGGGTGATATAGTCCTTGTCCAGACCGTCCTTGGTGGGCTTGGCGGTAGCGGCATCCTCGCCCTTGGGCGTGAGTTCGCTGTGACCGCCGCGCATGGTTTCCTTGGAGTATTTGTAGGTCAGATAGAGGTTGGGCGAGTTGGCAGCCAGCGCCAATCCTGCGGCAACGGCAAGGCATGCCGTGGCGATGCACCAGCGTCCCACCTTCTTGTCGAAGATAGCCTTGACCAGGAAGGCGATGACCAGCGCCACGATGATGAACATCGAGTAGTAAGTCATCTGCACATGGTTGCTGGCCAGCTGCAAGGCAGCAAAGAAAGCCGCAACAGCCATACCTCCTAGGTACTTGCCACGATAACACCACACGATGCCCGCGATGGTGGGCGGGATGTAGGCAAGCACCATCAGTTTCCAGATGTGGCCTGCACCCATGAGGATGAAGAAGTAACTCGAGAAGGCATAGCCGATAGCACCCAGCACAGCATAGTACCATTTGACCTTGAAGGCGAGCATCAGCAGGAAGAAGCCCAACAGGAGAAGGAAAATCCAGCTCACGGGTGTCGGGAAATAAAGGCGGTAAAGTGCCGATGCGGGATTCAGCATATCGGTCCCCTCATAGGAAGGAGCAATCTGGAAAGTGGGCATACCGCCGAACAAGGCATCGGTCCACCACGACTTCTCGCCTGTCTGCTGTTGGAAGTCCTTGATTTCTTGTCCGTTAGCGACACCTTGCATGACGTCATTCTGCTGCAGCACGTCACCATTGACGTCATTGGGATAGAAATAAATCCATGAGATAGCGGCAAACACGATGACCGCAATCGCAAAGTGGATCACATCGCCCAGCGAAAGCGACCCAATCAGTTTCTTGTCTAAGTTACTTTTCATTATCTATTTCGTTTTTTCGTTTACTTCGTTACAAATTGCAAAGGAAGTAAAAAGTTTCTAGTTTCTAGTCCCTAGTCCTTAGTTTTTGGCTTTAGCCACTCAACACTTTTCGCTGGCGAAAACCCGTTTATTCCGTCAAAAGGCAAAGGAGCATTTTGAGTTAGTTTTCTTTATCTCATTGATTTTCATGGCTTCATATTTTAAATTTCATGAAACAGGTGTGTGCGGGATTGATAACGAAAGTTAAAAGCATTCCGGCCCTCATCACGATGCAAAGAAACAACAACCACATTACCATGTCAAAACCAAAAAGCAGTGAAGGGCGTGGCAGGAGTCACAGCATAGAGGGACAAGGAGGACGGAGGGGACGGAAAAGACGGAGGGGATGCGAGCCAGTGGCTCGCACTACAGGACAGTTTTCTTGGAAGGGTTGAAAAGAGCTAGGGCCGTGGCAGGGAGTCACGGCATAGTGAGACTGGTGGATGGAAAAGGAATGGTTTAGAACTCGGTGAAGGAGAGCGGCATGGTGTCGACGAAGCTGTCGAGGATGTAGATCTTCTCCTTGCCGGCAAGGATGAGTTCAATGGGATGTCCGTTCTTCTCAAACTCGAGGAAGGCCTGGCGGCAGACGCCACAAGGGGCGGTGGGTTCCACAACGAAGTCGCCACGGGTGAAAGAAGTGATGGCTACCGACTTGACAGGAACACCAGGGAATTTAGCGCCGGCGGCATAGAGCGCGGCACGCTCACCACAGATGCCAGCAAAGGCCGCATTCTCCTGATTAGCACCGATAAAGATCTCGCCGTTATCAAGCTCCAGGGCCGCTCCGACCTTGAAATTACTGTATGGTGAATAGGAGTGAGTCGTGGCCTCGCGAGCCATGTCAACTAATTTTTTTTGCTCCTCGGTGAGTTCATTATAAGAATAAACCCTTATCTTTGTGGCAATTTTCTTTTCGACCATATCAAAAATGATGAGTTTTAACTTAGGACGCAAAATTATAGAAATATTTTCAATAATCAAGCAAAAAATGGTTTTTTGCTTGATTTTTGGCGTGTTTTGCGCCATTTCAGCATCCTCGCAGCCCAAGCATCAACGATATCTGGAATACATTGAGCGCTACAAGACGGTGGCGCTGCAGACCGAACGCGACTTCGGCATCCCCGCCAGCATCACGCTGGCCCAAGGCTTGCTCGAGAGCTATGTTGGACAGAGCAAAATGGCCCTTGAAGCCAACAACCACTTTGGCATCAAGGCTTATCACTGGACGGGCGAGGTCTATGGCGTCGACTCGTTGAGCAGCCGTGTGGGTTATCGCAAATATGGCTGTCCCGAGGATTCTTATCTGGATCATGCCCAATTCTTGAGAGGTCCCCGCTACAGCATCCTGTACCAGTTTGACGTGACCGACTACCGCAGCTGGGCCCAAGGACTGCGCGACTGTGGCTATGCCGAGGACGTCAACTACCCCACCAAACTGATCAACATCATTGAGCAATATGAGCTGTATGCCCTGAACGGCGGACATCGCCTGGATGGCACCAAACCTGTCCGGCAGATGGAAACCGACAATGACGAACAGACCAGCAGCGAACGCTGGCATCACCGCAAGCGTCGCAACCGCACACAGGAAGACACGGCGCAGCAACCGCCGGCCGAACAGGAGCACCAGCAATCCTTCACGCCATTGCGACAAGGTCATGGGGGCTCGAGCGCCGACAACGATTAAGGCTTTAGGCTTTAGGTGTTAGTTGGGAGCAAAAAAACATTGATGTGACAACAAATATATAAAAAATGATTATCTTTGTGGGCAAATAGCATATACTATTAATGTCAAACCTTTAAAATAGATTTTTATCATGTTCGGAAAATTTCAGGAACATCTCCAGAAGGAGCTCGCCGACATCCAGGCTGCCGGTTTGTACAAGA
>DAIREJ010000123.1:0-6897 GCA_036795635.1 Sodaliphilus sp. | reverse complement strand
CACGATGAGCACGTTATCCACGGCCGACTGAACCTTACCGCATGCTTCACGCACCTCGTCAATGTGGTCTCGCGTGGTGGCGATATAGACGATGTCGTTTTCCAGCACACGGTCTTCGCCACGGGGGATGATGATTTCGCGGTTGCGCTTGATGGCCGAAACATGCAAATACTGACTGATGTCGGACATCTCTTTAAGCATCTTGCCCACGATACGCGCATTCTTGCGGATTTTCACACCCACTACAATCAGTTCACCGTCGAACAGTTCAAACCAGTTTCTCGCCCAAGTTCTTTTCAGGGCACCGGAAATCTCTTTAGAGGCAAGCATCTCGGGGTAAATGAGGTGGTCAATACCCATGGTGCTGAAATGGGTTCGCCAATTCGCATTAAAAAATTCGTCGTTATCAATGCGTGCAACGGTCCTTTTCGCTCCCAAACGCTTTGCCATTGAGCAGGATAGAATGTTGCGTGCCTCGCTCTTGGTCACGGCGATGAACAAGTCACAAGCTCCAGTCTTGATGGCGTTCAGGTCATTAAATGAGATGGCGCTGCCCTGATAGGTGAGCAGATTGTAGTTCTCCAACGGCTCAAGCTTCTTGTTCTCGACGTCCATGACAATGATGTCCTGTTCCTCGTTGCTCAGCATCTTGGCCAAATGGGTTCCTACTTCTCCGGCTCCTACAATTACTATTCTCATCGTTTGATATGTTTTGCATCTTGGTCGGCGGATGCCAACTCCAAATTTCTAACTCCTAACTCCTCCAGAATGGTAGCCTCGAGCGACTTGCCATCCATTCCGCAGCGTTCATACAACTCGGCAACAGTGCCTTGGTGCACAAACTCATCCTGCACGCCTAGCATCTTCAGTCGTTTGGTGACATTGTTGCGTGTCATCCACTCGGCGACGGCCGAGCCAAGTCCTCCCACCACAGTACCGTCCTCAATGGTGATGATGCAGTGGTAGCGGCTGGTTGCCTCTCGCAGGATTTCCTCATCGATGGGCTTGACAAAAATCATGTCATAGTGACCCACCTTGATACCACGCTCGGACAGGCTGTTCACGACCTTAATGACCTCGTTGCCGATGTGGCCGATGCTCAGCACGGCAACGCCGTCGCCTTCAGCCATGCATCTGCCGCGGCCCACAGGCAACGCGCGCATCTCATTTTGCCAGTCGGCGAGGACGCCCTTGCCACGCGGGTAACGGATGGCGAACGGCCCCATACCTTCCTGCTGGGCGGTAAACATCAGGTTGCGCAGGTCGTGTTCGTTGATTGGTGATGATACTACCATACCGGGGATGCAGCGCAGATAGGCCAAGTCAAACAGTCCGTGATGCGTCACGCCGTCTTCACCGACGATGCCACCGCGGTCGATGCAGAAAGTCACAGGCAGACCCTGGATGGCAACGTCATGGATGATGGAGTCATAGCCGCGTTGCAGGAAAGTGCTGTAGATAGCACAGAATGGGTGCATTCCGTCTTTGGCTAGACCTCCAGCAAAGGTTACCGCATGCCCCTCGCTGATACCCACGTCAAAGGCGCGACGGGGCATCGCCTCGAGCATTATCGACATCGAGGTGCCGCTGGGCATAGCGGCGGTAATGCCCACGATTTTATCGTTTTTCTCGGCCAATTCCACAAGGGTCTTGCCGAAAACGTCTTGATACTTGATGGGGCCACCCTTGCCACCTTTTACGCGTTCACCGGTCTCCTCGTCAAATTTGCCGGGAGCATGCCAGATGGCGGGATCGGCCTCGGCTGCGGCAAAGCCCTTGCCCTTGATGGTGCGCACATGAACCAACTTGGGGCCGGTCATGTCCTTGATTTCCCCGAACACCTTCACCAGACGTTTCACGTCATGGCCGTCATACAACCCGAAATAGCGGATGTTCAATCCCTCAAAGATGTTCTGTTGCCCCGAAAACAGCGACTTTAACGCGTTACTGAAGCGCATGATCAGCCCTTTGCGGTTATCGTTGATGACGTTGTGGCGGCGCAAGAACTGATATGTTTTGTAGCGCAACTTGTTGTAGCGGTGGGACGTGTGAAGGTCGTTCATGTAGGAACTCAATGCGCCCGTGTTGGCGTCAATCGCCATGTCGTTATCGTTGAGGACGATAATCAGGTTATTGGGATTGGTAGTAGCATTATTGATGCCCTCGAAAGCCAAGCCGCCGCTAATGCTAGCATCGCCGATGACGGCGATGACCTTGCGGTCCTGATTATTCTGCAGTTCTGCGGCAATCGCCATTCCTAAAGCAGCCGAGATGGAGTTGGAGGCGTGGCCTGCCGTGAAAGTGTCATATTCACTCTCTTCGGGGTTTGGAAAGCCGCTCAGGCCGTCCAGCTTGCGGTTGTCGTCAAATTGGTCGCGACGACCGGTCAATATTTTGTGGGCGTAAGCCTGATGGCCCACGTCCCACACCAATCGGTCGTCGGGCGTGTTGAACACATAGTGCAACGCCACGACTATCTCAACGGCACCCATGCTGGAAGCGAAATGTCCGGGATTGCTCGACAACTCGTGTATCATGTATTGCCGCAGCTCATGGCATACTTGGGGCAACTGGTCAACGTTGAGCTTCCTCAAGTCCGACGGATAGTCGATTTGTGCCAGTAGCGGGCAATGTTCTTGTATATAGGGCTTGGTTGTCATGTGTCAGTCTTTCTTTCTCACATACTTTTTATACAAAGGGACAAATACGATGATGCCCGAAGCCACAATAGTGAACAGCACCATGAAGTCAATCTTTGCTGCCCTTGTAAGAAGCAGCCAGCACAGTCCTAGCCACAGGAGCAGGATGCACACAAACCTGATGATATTGCCTGTCGTCATGACGTCTTTTGTATTTGTCTAACTTGCAAAGATAATCATTATTTGTGAAACAGTGGACAAGTTTGTGTTTTTTCCATTTTTTTATATCCCAATGAATGAAAATGGCGGGAAAAGAAACAGGGTCCCATTGTGGAACCCTGTTTCAAGAGATATGCGTTCAAGGACAGTTTACCACTGATTGTAAACCAAATAATCGATCAATGCGGTCAAGTCGTCCATGTTAACAACAGTAGCATCCTCGGCATTATTGCAAGCAGCTGCATTTGCAAAGTTGATGGAGCTCTGATAAACCAGATAATTGATCAGTGCGGTCAAGTCGTCCATGCTAACTTTACCATCACCGTTCACGTCACCGCGTTCAACGGTGGGTTGAGGATCGTCACCGGGAATCACATAGCCCTCATAGGGGAAACAATTGATAACCATCTGATTTCCACTGTTGCTGCTCTGGCTGAAATCCCAAATCTCATCGTCATCATAAGGATGGAAAGACAAGGCGTCGATTTCATACCAGCCGTCAAACTTGCCGTTGAAACCCCAGTTCATGTGGAATTTACCCTCGGCATCAACACCATCAAGCACCCAAGCATGACCTTCCCAGACGTCATGGTAGGGGATGGGATGTCCGGCTTCCAACTCGGTGCATATCAGTTCACACCATTCATCAATGGTATAATTGCTAGTATTAGAGGTGTAGTAGAATGCATCTTTGCCAATCAATTGCAAGTTCTCATTGTAACCAAAGGTTTTAAAAGCAGTTCGTTGATCATAAGAATAACTACCTGTGCTTGTGCCGCTGTTTCCATAGCGAGACTTGCATGCTTGTCCGCAGTAGCGGCTCAACTTAGCAACTTCATTGGCCTGCTCATCGGTATAGTCTACAATAATAGGGTTACCAGTCACGGGATCGTAGTAGCGGTATTGGTCAAGAATCAGGTCATAGTTAAATGTGGTGGCGGGCAGACTAGTGTAGTTACCTGGGTAACCCGGGAGTTGCGATACTTCACTCGGGTATTTCCAGTAGTTCATGACTTGTGCCATAGCAAGGGGGGCACAACCCACCGAAGTGCGTTGTCCTAAGGAGTTCGTCGGACACAGGCGGTTCCATGGCTCACCTTGTCCCCAGCTGCTCTTCAGCAGCGGCTCGACAACGGTCCTGTTTTTGGACGCCTTCACTGGAACGGTTTTGCCCTTATAGGCCTGTGCGGTTTCAATCTGACCCTTGAGCATGTTCAGATAAGCCTTCATATTGCCGGGCATGTTGTTCATGTCGATGTTACCCGTGCTACCATAGGCGAGTACTTGCTTGGCGAGGTCGTCACCAGCGATGATAATCCATCCGCCACCAGTGATGTTGAACACATAGTAAGCGTTGCCGCTCACGCTAGATTCTTCAGTGTGTGCAAGTTTGATGTCAGCACTTGCAGGAGCCATCATTTTGCCTTGCTGGGCAAATTTGTGCTTCATGAAACTTTGCGCTGCTGCTTTTGCAGCATTAGCGTCAACTTGATTTGCCATGGCATTGAAGGACACAGCGGTAAATGCTGCCAAAAGGCTGCATTTCAAGAGTTGTTTAATCATCATAATTGATCAAATAATGTTAGGTTAATAAAAGAGTGAATAGATTCTGCCTGCAAATATATACAAAATAATTTATATATTAAAGAACTCATGGAAAAAATAGTTTCAAAGAACCGTTTTTATGAAAAGTACTATAAACAAACAAGGCAGAACTATGAGTGAGTCCTGCCTTGAAATGATATGTGATGATGCTATGGTCTTACCATTGGTTATAAACCAGGTAGTTGATCAAAGCCGTCAAGTCATCCATGTTAACGGTAGTGGTATCCTCGGCATTATTGCAAGCAGCTGCATTTGCAAAGTTGATGGAGCTCTGATAAACCAGATAATTGATCAGAGCGGTCAAGTCGTCCATGCCAACTTTACCATCACCGTTCACGTCACCGCGTATGGCCAAGGATGGCACCGTAACGTTACACAACTCGTTATTAAAAGTGACTTCCATTCCAGCTGCAGTGGTGAAAAGCGTGCTACACAAGGCGATAGTGGCGGGTCCCGTGAAATCATCGCTTGCAGTGATGTCAAAAGTCACCAAGGCGCCGCTGTTGCCGCTGTAGGCGTTGATGCGGGGCGAATAGGACATCAAGCGGATGGCGCCATTGGGCTGAACCTGAGATGCGATGTTATGGTCTCGTGCCTTGCGTGTGGTTAAGTCAAAGATGTAGTCCCCGTCCTCCTGTTCTACGGTCAGGCCTTCGGGCAGATAGAGGTCGGTCTGGAAGGCGGTGTATGCCGTCTCGTTGTCAAGCATGATGTTCACGGTGCAGGTCTCACCTGGTGTGACTGTGAAATCCTCAATATAGAACCGGTCGGCGGTGGCACTGCTGCACATGCGGTCACGGTTGTACACGATAATTGGCGCATGCAACTGCGGCGCTGTCAGCGTGGGGTTGAGCACCATCCATGCGATGCGCGACACGTCGGTCACGGTGATGTTGTCGTCGCCGTTCACATCAGCAGCATCAAAGATGAACGGATGCGGATCACGCTCTATCACATACTGTGAAGTGACCACCACGTCGGTCACAGTGATAGTGCCGCTGTCGTTGGCGTCACCCAGCGGATAGGGTCTTGCAGTCACATTTGCAGTGACTGCGGGTGCTGCAATTTCGTCAAAATCGCTTGTGGTCAGCAATGTGTTGCGTAGTCTGATGGTGTAGTCACCATGAGCATCATCGGCAACCTTAACATTAATAAAAAACAGGGCATCGCCACTCTCTCCGGTGAATGGTTCGTATTCCGACGAGTAGCATAGCACGCGGATGGCTCCATTGCTCACGCTATCGCTCAGGATGCTATGAGTGCTTGTCATTCGATCCGACGGGTCGATGAGATATTCACCGTCCTCTTTGACAATCTCCAACCCCTCGGGCAGAAAGATGTCGGTCTGGAACGAGATGATGCTAGACTTGTTGACCATTTCCACGGGAATCACAACACTGTTGCAATGGAAAACAGTTGTGTCAGTCATGGAGAAGAAATCGGTGGGGTCAGATTCCATTTCGACGATTGTGTCGAAATAATGTACAGCCCAATATAGTTCCTGGTAGGCCTGTACCATTCCGCAAGGAACATGAAGTGTTTTAGTTAACGAATTCCTTGAGTCATACCACGGCGAAAAGACCTCACCACCCATTGAAAAGTTAGATAAATCTGTAATATAGCAATGTACGTCATACAGCTCATAGCAGCGGGCGAACGCCCAGTTGCCGATGGTGGTGACTGAATTAGGGATAGAAACAGTTGTCAGTCCACTGCGAGCGAACGCTCTTTCGCCGATGGTGGTGACTGAATTAGGGATGGAAACAGTTGTCAGACCGCTGTAATAGTATGCCTCATCACCGATGGCAGTAACTGAATAAGTAGTGCCACCAAATGTAACTGAATCAGGAATGTTCACCACGCCCGAAAACTTCGCAACCGTTGCTCTATTATTGCCATCATCGTAATAGGTCACCTCGACTTCCTTGTTGTTGAGGATGTTATAGCAGATGTTGTTGACTACGAAATCGTGGGCTTGGGTTGTGGCTGGTGGTAGCAGTGCTATCAACAACATGAATTTTATTAGGCATTTCATTTGTGGTTTTATAGTTTAGTTGTTATTGGACGAGATTGTGTTGTTGTGGAGTAACTTTATTGTTGTTAACATTGATGATTTGTAATCTTTTTACTGGAATACCTTGGTGGTGGTGCGGGTGCCGTCGGTGTAGGTGGTGACGACGATGGTCACGCCCTCCACGGGGCAGTCAATCTGCTGGCCTGCCAGGTTATAGTATTCCACCTTGCCGACGGTCTTGCCGGTCGCCAGTTCGTTGAGGCAGCTCGGGTTGTTGACGGCGATGGTGATGGCATCTAATTTCACGGTGCGGCAGTCGGGTGTCACCAGTTCGATGCCGTCCACGGTGATGTCGCCCTCGACACTGCTTGTCGCGGTCACGTCCAGCGTCAGCAGCGCCCCCTCGTGGCCGTTGATGGC
>DAIREJ010000122.1:0-6908 GCA_036795635.1 Sodaliphilus sp. | reverse complement strand
ATTCTCATAGGCCCAAAACATTTTGGTTGCAGGTTACAAAGATACATGAATAAATGGGAAAAGCCAACATTCCAGTAAGTTTTTTCTTCATCCAGCATCAAATTCTTCACCACAATGCCCCGCCACCCTCCCTTTCAATCTAGAGCTTCTAGAACATCTAGAGCACCTATCCTCCCCCATTATTCTGCCAAAATGTCATATTTTAACACTCTTGCTGTGTCAGTTCCCGAAAAATCTTTGTACCTTTGCACCTCGATTAAGACAAGGTATATAATTTATGGAAGAAAACTATATAGAACAGAACCAACAGGAATCGCAGGCAGCACCCATCAAGCCCGACATCCTGGACTATGACGACATCCGCAAGATGGTGCCGTTCTTTGACGGCAAGCCCAAGTTGGTCAAGTGGCTCTTCCACCTGCTCGACATGGACGATGTCAACTGGATTCACGGCCACAACTGCGGTACACCAGGCGTGCCCTTTTGCACAGGCTTCTTGAAGGACCTGAACGCCACCATCACCTTCAGCAACGGCGAGGTGCTGGACAACCTGCCCGAGGGAGCGTTTATCACCGTGTCTAACCATCCCTTCGGTGCCATCGACGGCGTGATGATGATCCACATCATCGGCACGCGTAGGCCCGACTACAAGTACATGGTCAATATGTTGCTTAGCAAGATCGGCGGCATGATGCCCAACTTCATCACCGTTGACGCCCTGGCCAGTGATGACCCCGCCAAGCGAGCGGTGTCGATGCAGGGCATCACCGAAACGCTGAAGCATGTCAAGGCGGGACATCCCATGGGATTCTTCCCTGCCGGTGCCGTGAGCAAACTCACCTGGAAACTGCGTGTCGAGGACCGCGAGTGGCAACCCGTCATCATGCGCCTGATCCAGAAACTCAAGGTGCCCGTCATTCCCATCTATATCCACGGGCACAACAGCTGGTTCTCGCTGGCACTGGGTGTCATCAGTTGGAAACTGCGCACTCTGCGACTTCCCGCCGAGGTCTTCCGCCGCAAGAACTACGACTTCCGCATATCAGTGCATGACCCCATCATGCCCGAGGAATACGCGAAATACACTACGCCAGAGGAACTGGGCAAATTTCTGAAATCAGAGACTTATAAAATGAAAAAATGGCAACAATAAACGAAAACACCATCCGCGCCATCAAGCAGCGCTTCGGCATCGTGGGCGAATCACCCGCGTTGATTGCCGCTATCCGCCGTGCCATGCTCGTGGCACCCATCGACCTGAGTGTTCTCATCATCGGTGAGAGCGGCTCGGGTAAGGAGTCTTTCCCCAAGATCATCCACGAGAGCAGTCCCCGCAAGCACAAGAAATACATCGCCGTGAACTGCGGCGCCATCCCCGAAGGCACCATCGACAGCGAACTCTTTGGCCACGTCAAGGGTTCGTTCACCGGCGCTATCGCCGACCACAAGGGTTACTTTGAGGAGGCCGACGGAGGCGTCATCTTCCTTGATGAGGTCGCCGAGATGCCCATGAGCACTCAGGCTCGCCTGCTGCGTGTGCTGGAGAACGGTGAATACCTGCGTGTGGGCGACAGCACCGTACGCAAGACCAACATTCGCGTGGTGGCAGCTACCAACAAGGATATGCTGCAAGCCGTCAAAGACGGCAAGTTCCGTGAGGATTTGTATTACCGTCTATCAACGGTGCAGATCAATGTGCCCCCGTTGAGGGAACGCGGCAGCGACATCATCCTGTTGTCACGACTATTCCTGCGCAACTTCATCAATGAGAACCGCACCAGCGAGGTGACCTTCACCGAGGATGCCCAACGGCTGCTCATGGCGTTCCACTGGCCCGGAAACGTGCGCCAACTGAAGAGCGTTATCGAACAGGTTGCCCTCTTTGAGAGCGGCAACACCGTTGATGCCGATACCCTGCGCCAATATATGCCCGACAGCCGGGAAACCGCACTGGTCGTGCAATCGCAGCCAAACTTTGACTACAATGCCGAGCGCGAGCAACTATTCACGCTCATCCTGTCGATGCGCGCCGAAATCGAGGCGCTCAAAAACCGCATCGACGGCATCGGCACCAGTTCACACGTTTCCTCAACAGTTCATGAACTCAAGCGCGAGTCCAATCCCGTGCTTGAGCTGGGCAACAAGACGAACGATATGAACATGGCATCACTCTACCACAACATGCAGCAGACGCCGCATGATCTGGGCCATGTTGATGAATTCGCCCTGGATGTTGAAGGCGAAACAGTGAAAACCCTGGACGAGACCGAGCGCGAGACCATCGAGACCGCCTTGCGCCGCAACAATGGCCGCCGCAAACTCACAGCCCAGGAACTGAATATCTCAGAGCGCACACTGTACCGTAAAATCAAGCAATACAACCTGGAACGACAGTGAAACGGTTTATTATCATACTTGTTCTCGCTCTCGCCGCAATGGGATGGCAAGCGTGCATCCCCAGGTACACGCTCAACGGTGCGTCAATCGACTATAACGTCTATAAGACTATTTCGTTCGGCGAGTTTCCCATACGCGCTGCACTGGTCTATCCGCCATTGCAGTCCATGTTTGAGAACCGCATGACCGACATGATTGCCCAGCAGACCAGACTGCGCGTTATCGACAACAACAACACCGACCTGCGCATGGAGGGCGAAATCACCAATTACCAACTCTCGCCGCAAGCGGTCGGGGAGGACGCCTATGCCAGCCAGACGCGGCTCACCATCGCGGTTAAGGTGAAGTATATCAACAACAAGAACCAGAGTCTCTCCAAAGACTTGTCATTCAGCGCCTATCGCGACTTTTCAAGCAGCGAACTGCTGGTTGACGTGCAGGATGAG
The DNA here is from genome assembly GCA_036795635.1 of Sodaliphilus sp. Lineage (GTDB taxonomy): Bacteria > Bacteroidota > Bacteroidia > Bacteroidales > Muribaculaceae > Sodaliphilus. Next base: position 4,065 of record DAIREJ010000122.1, on the reverse strand, counting down.
TTGTGCAACCAGATATGCAAAGATTTGGCAGACCTGATTTTCAACGCAACCTTGGGAGACTGGTAGATTAGTCAAGTCTAAAAATTTGAAACTTTAAGTTTAGAGGGTAGAGGGTCAGGAGTTCATGGGGTGGATTGAGGACATCAAGAATTGGGCTGAAGACAGCGACAAGTTGACCAGGCAATGGTTGGAGTGCGCCGAGAAAGAGGCACCTTACAGCGTCTTGCCCGCCCTGTTCTTCCTTAAGAGCAACGGCATCAAGGGCAACGAGGACGTGTTGTCACGACTTGCCATCGCCTTCCCTGACCGTCAGGCGCTTGCACTCACCCTGGGCGAAGATGCCGAGACATTCATCGGTTTCTATCCTGAGGAGGTTCCTCAAGAGACTCCTGATACCGTCACGACCATTGACCGTTTCTTGGACAATTACGGCAAGACCAGTCCTAAGGAGGTCGAGGCCATTACCCGCGCCATCTTCAATCCGCAGCCAGACTATGCCGATGTTCTTGCAGCCCAGGAGCAGGACGAAGGCGGCGTGCGACCTGCAAGCGGCGATGCCCAATATGAACTCATCGATAAGTTCATCGCCCAGCAAATGGAGCTGAGCGAACAGGCAGCGCAGGTGCCCATCAACACGCCTGTCAACGAGGAAAAGAAGGCCGCAATCGCACAGGATATCATTGAAGACCCCACCGAAAATGATGATTCTATGCTCAGCGAAAGTCTGGCCCAAATGTACATCGCTCAAAACAAATATTCACAGGCTCTTGAAATTATTAAGCAATTAAGTTTGAAATATCCAGAAAAAAGTATTTACTTTGCAGACCAAATTCGATTTTTGACCAAATTGGTCCTAAATGAGACACTAAATAACAAAAAATAAGAAAAAATGTACACTATTTTTGCAATTCTGATCGTGATCGCATCGATTCTGTTGGTCGGTGTCATCCTTATTCAAAAATCCAAAGGTGGCGGCTTGGCTGCCAACATGAGCAACTATAACCAGTTCGCCGGCGTGCGCAAGACCACCGATTTTGTTGAAAAGGCCACTTGGGGTCTTTCCTTATTCATCTGCGTGCTGAGCATCGCATCGGCATTCGTGACCGCTCCCACCATTGTTGAGGGCGCTTCACAGATCAAGAAGTTACCCACCAGCGAGACTCAGGCTCCCAACTTCGGCACTCCCGCCGAGCAGGCTCCTGCCGCTGCTGCTGCTCCCGCTGCCTCTACTCCCGGCAGAACTGAGGGCAGCGCTACCATTACGGTAAAAAAGGACGACAAAGACGCACCTGCCAAGAAAGAGGCCAAGAAGTAATCAACAACTGCATCTCAAACCAACGTATTAAAGGATGCGGTGTGTCGTATCCGCATCACAGCGGAAGACATACCGCATCTTCTTTTTTCCAGTTATGAAAACGACATTATTATATATAATGCTTGCAACCATGTTGGCGATGTGCGGTGGCAAGGGACAAAACGCCGAAAACACGGTGACCACTACCGAGACCAAAACCGTAGCCACCAAACATAGCGAGGCCTTTGACGGGCGAGCAGCGTTCAGCCTTGCACAGCAACAGTGCGACTTCGGACCACGTGTGCCCGGCACGGCAGCCCATGCCAAGTGTGCCGAATGGCTCACCTCCACATTGCAAACCTACTGCGACACTGTCATCGTTCAACAGGGCACAGTAACCACAGGCCAAGGTAATCAGTTGGGCATTAAAAACATCATCGGCATCATCAATCCCGATGCCGACCAGCGCTTGTTGCTGCTTGCCCACTGGGACACCCGCCCTTGGGCAGACAATGATTCTGATCCCGCAAACCACAGCAAACCCGTCATGGGAGCCAACGATGGCGCAAGCGGTGTAGCGGTGCTGCTGCAACTGGCACGCCAACTCAAGGCCGAGGGCACAACACTGGGCGTGGACATCCTGCTGGTGGATGCCGAGGATATGGGTATCACCAACAATGAGGAATCCTGGGGCTTGGGCACACAGTACTGGACTCAGCATCCTCATGTAACGGGCTACAAGCCGCTGTTCGGCATTCTGCTCGACATGGTGGGAGCTCCAGATGCCTCGTTCACCCGTGAGTACTACTCGCTGCAGTATGCAGGCGGATTCGTTGATGCCGTGTGGCGCTGTGCCGCAGGTGACCACTTCAAAGGTCAGGCCGGTGGCGCCGTTACCGATGACCACGTGTTTGTCAACAATGCAGGCATTCCCTGCATCGACATCATCGATTTGCGCAGCAACAATGATACTGGCTTCTGCCCCGTGTGGCACACTGTCAATGACACCATGGATCACATTGACCACTGCACTCTTGCCGAAGTAGGCCAGACGCTCATCAACGTCATTGCCACCCTCGAGCAATAACCCTTCAGTCAACAAATTATCAACTAAATACTAACCGAACCAATGAGAAAAGAAAGGATTTTATTCATGAGCGCATTGATAGCAACATCGGCTATGACGATGCAAGCTCGCATCAATTACCCTGACCCACCCCGCATGGACACGGTGGATTATTACTTTGGCACTCCAGTGCCTGACCCTTACCGCTGGCTCGAAGACGACCGCAGCTCCGAGACCGAGGCATGGGTCGCTGCCCAGAACAAGGTTACACAGAACTATCTGGCCAAGATTCCGTTCCGCAAGGACGTGAAAAAACGCATCACCGAACTTGCCAACTACGAGAAAATGGGCGCACCGTTCAAGGTGAAGGATAAGTTCTATTTCTTCAAGAACGACGGTCTGCAGAACCAGAGCGTCCTCTACGAGTATGACAAGAACGGCAACCACAAGATGGTGCTTGACCCAAACACCTTGAGCGACGACGGCACCGTGGCATTGCAGCAACTGGATTTCTCCAATGACGGCCGCTACCTAGCCTATGTCATCACACGCAGCGGCAGTGACTGGAATGAGATTTTCGTGAAAGACCTCAAGGAGGATAAGGTGCTTGACGACCACATCGTGTGGGCCAAATTCACCGACGCACAGTGGCTGGGCGACGGTTTCTTCTACAGCGGCTATGACGCCCCCGAAGATGCTAAGTCATCCAAGAACGAATTCCAGAAAGTATATTACCACAAACTGGGCACGCCTCAAAGCGAGGATTATATCGAGTATCAGGACAAGAGCGAACCTCTGCATTTCCACCAGGTGAGTGTGAGCGAAGACGAACGCTACGTTATCCTGTGGAAGAGCGATGCCGAGGGCAACGACATCTATGTCAAAGACCTGAAGGACCGCAACCCGCACTATGTGCAGTTGATTGGCGGCATGAAATATGAGCGCGGCATCATCGGCATCGACAACGGCAAGATTTATGTCTCGACCAACGAGAATGCTCCCAAAGGCAAGATCATCACCTATGATGCCGAGACATTGTCTCCCGCCAGCTGCGCCGAGTTCATTCCCGAGCAGGATGCCGTACTGTCGGGCGTGGCCATGGCCGACCACAAGTTCATCCTCACCTACGACAAGGACGCTTCTAACCATCCCTACCTGTATGACCAGAACGGCAAACTCATCCGCGAGATTGAGCTGCCCACCTTCGGCTCGGTAGGTTTCAGCGCCAAGAAGGACGCCAAGGAAGTGTTCTACAGCTTTGCCAGCTACACCTTCCCCGGTGCCATCTACAAGTATGACCTCGAGACGGGCAAGAGCGAGCTGTTCTTCCAGCCCAAGGTGAACCTCAAGAGCGAGGACTACGTGACCGAGCAGGTGTTCTTCGCCAGCAAGGACGGCACACGCATCCCCATGTTCCTTGTCTACAAGAAGGGCTTGAAGAAAGACGGCCAGCGCCCCACCTTCCTCTACGGCTACGGCGGCTTCAACGTGAGCCTCAACCCAGCCTTCACCCGCACCCTGTTTGCCATGATGGACTGCGGCGGCATCTGCGCCTACGTCAACCTGCGTGGCGGTGGCGAGTATGGCGAGGAGTGGCACCAGGCAGGCACCAAGATGAACAAGCAGAACGTGTTTGACGACTTCATCGCTGCTGCCGAGTGGCTCATCGACAACAACTACACCAACCCCAAGAAACTCGCCTGCA
>DAIREJ010000121.1:0-6946 GCA_036795635.1 Sodaliphilus sp. | reverse complement strand
GCCAACGCATCGGTGCCTCGCTGGATGAGCCACTCGGCAGCCGCCGTCGGTGTCTTGACGCGCATACCTGCCACAAAGTCAAGCACGGTGACGTCACGTTCATGCCCGATGCCCACAATCACGGGCAACGGGAACTGAGCAACATAGGCAGCCAAGTCATAGTTGTCAAACGAGTTGAGTTCTGACGTCGCTCCGCCGCCACGAATGATAACCACACAGTCAAACAGGTCCAGGTGACTGTTAATGCGGTCGAGCGCAGCAAGCACGGTGGGTACCGTCTGAGCACCCTGCATCGATGCCTGAAACAGGCAAGTATAGAACTGCAGACCGTAGGGGTTGCCATGCAACTGGTTCATAAAGTCGCCATAGCCTGCAGCCCCCTCGGCCGAGATGATGGCGATGCGCTGAGGCACCTCGGGCCACGGCAGTTGCTTGTTCATGTCGATGATGCCTTCGGCTGTCAGGCGGTTGATGATTTCCTGGCGCTGGCGTTCCATGTCGCCCATCGTGTAGTTGGGGTCGATATCGTAAATGACGACCTTGAAGCCGAACTGGCTGTGATAGGTGGCGGTGACCAACACCAGCACCTTCATGCCCGTCTTGAGCGGAGAGCCTGTCGCACGCTGGAACTTGCCGTTCAAGCTGTTGTAGTTGCTTGCCCAAATCACCGCACCCAGCTTGGAGACAGTCGTGCCATGGCTATCCTTTTCAATCAGTTCCATATAGCAATGGCCACGCACAAGGCGCAGATCGCTGGTCTCGGCAACAACCCACTGCCGCGTCAACTCGGGCTTGCCGTTGATGGCACGCGAGATGCGCTCGTTGAACTCGCTCAAGGTGATTCCCTTGGGTTGGCTGAAAAGATCAGGCTGATTCACTTGACAAGTTTGACTTTATTGCCGTTGAAGCGGTAGGTGAGTGACGGTTTCAGATAGTCGGCGAAACGTTTGTATTCGTCGGGCGCAAGGAAGCGGTCCAGCGCTTGGGTGGCCACGATGGTCCTGTGCCTGTCGCCCGTGAAGGTGAGTTGTATGAGCGGGAAAATCATCGCGTCCTGCAAGTCGGCACGCAGTTCACGCGGCATTTTTTTCACGATGAAATCGTCAATGCCAGGCATCTTGAACAGCCTGTCGGTGTAAAACGGCTGCCACTGCGCGTTCCACAGGGTCAGACGACTGTCGGGCAAGGGCGTCATCACCGTCTCGATGACGGCGATGACCGTATCCTTGCGACCGTCAGTCCACATGCACATCTCCAAGACCTTGCTGCCGCTGGTCTTGACCTTGAGGTAGGCACTGTCCAACTCAACCAGCTCACTGTCGCCGCCCAAATTGTTGGGCAAGGCGACATGCTGGCCGCTGGTGTAATAGTCCACCATGTCAAGCCGTGCGGTGCGCGTGAGCAAGGGAAAGATGTAGCCCGGCTCACTGGCGAACAAATCGGTGATGGTGCGTGCATCCACCGTCAACGGCAACAACGCCATTAACAGCAGGCAAAGCTTAATGAGCTTCTTCATTTAGTTCCCGCCGTACTGCTTCTTCACCTCGGGCAACCACTTCTGGATGTCCGAGATGCGGGTGGCATGGCTCGGGTGAGAGCTCATGAACTCGGGCGGCTCCTGACTTGAGGTTGCCGCCATCTTCTGCCAGAAGGTGATGGCCACATCGGGGTTATATCCAGCGATAGTCATCAGCACCAGACCCATCTTGTCGGCCTCGCTCTCATGCTTGCGCGAGAAGGGCTGCATCACGCCATACTGAGCACCCAGACCATAGACCTGCTGGGCAATTTGCTGGGTGGCAGCGCTCTTGCCGCTGGTAAGGATGCCGATGGCATTGGCGCCATACTCGGCAAGTACCTGTTGACTCATGCGCTCGTTACTGTGCTTGGCAACAGCATGAGCCACCTCGTGGCCGATGACGACAGCCAACTCGTCATCACTGCTCACAAGCCTCATGATACCCTCATAAACGACGATCTTGCCGCCAGGCATACACCAGGCGTTCACATCATCGCTCCTGACCAGGTTGAACTCCCAGGCATAGTTTTGCAACTCGCTCTCCAAGCCCACATACTTGAGATAAGCCTCGGTAGCGGCAGCGATGCGCTGACCCACGCGGGTCACCTGTGCGCTCTGGGTCTTATTGGTGGAAATGGGTGCCGTCTGCATGAAGCTGGCATACTGCTGGAGACTTGCAGCCAACACCTCTTGGTCACTGACCAAATTCAACTGTTTACGGCCAGTGATGGGGACTGAGCCACAGCTGGTGAGCAACATCGCCGCTACAGCCAGCATTGCAATAATCTTCTTCATAATTGATAGATCTTAAGTGAGTTATATAAAACAAATTAGTGAGTTTGAACAATTTCGGTGGGCGGGAGCGTCTGGTTGCGGCGTTCCACAGCTTCCATCACACGTGTTGCCAGCTGCTTGAAAGCGGCACCGCTCACATCGCTCATGCGGACAACGGGCTGGCCGTCGTCACTGCCCTTGCAGATGCCAGCCACCAGGGGAATCTGTCCCAGCAACTCAACACCCAACTTCTCGGCGAGTTCCTTGCCGCCGTCACGGCCAAAGATGAAATATTGCTCATCGGGGTGACTGGCAGGCGTGAACCATGACATATTCTCGACAATACCCAACACAGGCACGCCCACATGCTCGCCCATGAACATGCTGATGCCCTTGCGAGCGTCGGCTAGTGCCACCTGCTGGGGTGTGGTGACCACGATAGCGCCCGTGATGGCGAGTGTCTGCACCAGGGTCAGGTGAATGTCGCTGGTGCCTGGTGGCATGTCGATGATAAAGTAATCAAGCTCGCCCCAATCGGCCTCGGTGATGAGTTGACGCATGGCGTTGCTCGCCATGGCACCGCGCCACAGCACGGCTTTCTCCTTGTCCACCAGGAAACCGATAGAGAGCATCTTCACGCCATATTTCTCCAAGGGAATAATCAAGTTCTTGCCATCCACCTCGTGCATGTAAAGCTGCTCGTTTTCAACACCGAACATCTTGGGCATCGATGGACCGAAAATATCGGCATCAAGCAAACCCACACGGTAGCCTTGCATAGCAAGCGCCACGGCGAGGTTGCAGGCTATGGTCGATTTGCCAACGCCGCCCTTGCCCGAGCTCACCGCGATGATGTTCTTCACGCCTGGCAGCGGATTCTCCACTTTGCGCACAGGATTCTCTTGACGGGTCTTCACACCGATGTTGCCCTTGATATCTACTTCGGCACCCACATGGGCGATGATGGCGGCCTCGGCTGCTTTCACCACACTCTTGATGAAAGGATCGGTGGGTTTTTCAAACGTCAACGAGAAACTCACACGGTTTCCGTCGATGCGGATGTCGTCGTTCAACATCTCCATTTCCACAATGTCCTTTCCCGTGCCGGGATAGCGCACCGTGCGCAGGGCGTCAATGATTATTTGAGGATAAATTGTCATTTTTCGTTGTTTTGTGTTTATAGTTTAGAATTTAATGTTTCTCTTTGTCCATGAGCTGCGGCATCTGGATGTAGCCACGGTTGTAGCTGCGGTAGGTGTCGGGCTCAATTTCAATGTCGGGTTCAATGAGTTCCACACCATGAGGCAAAACAAAACGGATGTACTTGATGGTCAGTCCGCGCTGCAGCCATTGCATCTCGTAGTGCGTCTTGATGTCCAGAATGTCGTCGGCCAGGCCGCTGGCATACAGGTCATCGGTGTCGGTCTCTACAGGGAGGTGGTTCTCCTCGACCAGAGCATGGGTGTAGGTATAAAGGAACGGGCTGTCGGTCTTGAGGTGGATCAGACCGCCGTCACGCAGGATATGGCGGTAGTTGTCCAGGAAACGGGTCGAGGTCAAACGTTTATTCACCTTCTTCATCTGCGGATCGGGGAACGTAATCCAGATTTCGGACACCTCATCAGGTGCGAACATGCGGTCAATCAGTTCGATGTTGGTGCGCAGGAAGGCCACATTGGTCATCCCCGATTCAGTCGCCATCTTGGCACCGGTCCACATGCGGGCACCCTTGATGTCCACGCCGATGTAGTTCTTATCGGGGAAACGCTGTGCCAACCCCACGGCATACTCTCCCTTGCCACAGCCCAGCTCCAGCACGATGGGATTCCCGTTACGGAAATACTGCTCATTCCACTTGCCGCGCATGGGGCAACCGCCCTGCTGCGTCACTACAGCAAAGGGGAACTGGAACACACACTGCATGCGCTCCATGTCGGCAAATTTCTTGAGCTTGTTCTTTCCCATGGTCTCTCGTTATTACTTGATGACTATCTTGTAACTCTTGTTATTGACGACGATGACATAGAAGCCCGCCTCCATCTCATGGCGCGTGACGCCTGTTGTAAGTTGCAAATCACGTGTAGCACCGTTGATGGCGCTCACTCGAGCAACGCCCTCTTGACGGGTTTCAATGCACAGGGTACGTCCCTCAACCCACAGTCGGGTGGCATCGGCAGTAAGGTCCTCAATGCCGGTACTGTTGGTCACCAGGGCGCTGCAGTCAGCGGCTCGCCAGCTCACATCCTCTTCGTCGGCAAGCACGATATTGCTTACCACGATTCGGCTCTCGCTTGCCAGGGTTTCATCGGCAAGAACTGTGATGGAGAGCACAGGCTTACCTTCGGCGTCAAAGCGGCTTTTCTTCAAGGAATAGGTCAACGTCCTGGTTGTGGAAACTCCCACTTCGTTCACCTCCAGTTGATGGGCATTGGCAGCCGTTGTGGAAACAAGTGTCAAGCCCACCGGCAAGATGATGTCACACTGCATCGCGCTGTAGGTCTCGGCATGATCCAGTGTCAAGTTCAACGTTACTTGTTCTCCTTGACGGATAGCACTATCGTCAAGGTGCAACCTGTCAACGGCATTGAGCGGTGTGGTCACGCTGTTCGAGGGATTCAGGATAATCGCCACGGCCATATTAATGTCAGCGACGTTAATCTCGCCATCGCCATTGACGTCGGCACGACGCATAGTGGCATCGGCAGCGGGTTTGCCCAAGATGATGCTCACGATGGCATTGATGTCGGCCACATTGACCTCGCCGTCACCATTCACGTCACCCTTCAGCCAGCCGGAATCAAACCAGAAGTTACGCCACTGGTCAGCTTTGCGGTAGTCATCTACCGAGCCTTCGGGTACCGTCAGCGGAATTGACCTCTGGCGCAGACCTTGCCACACATCCTCACCCAATCCCGGCACTTCCTCGGCGGCACAGCTCATGGCTGTTATGCCCACCATGCCTGCCATCGCGCGAGTGCCGAGCCATGTCGTCGTTGACGGCAGTTCAACGGTCGGTATCTGCGATACGTTATACAGGGCATAATCCCCCAACTGTGATATGCTGGTCAAGTCGATCTCGGTAAGGTTAGTGCCCGCAAGCATATAATCGCTCACTGTGGCCAAGTCTGCCCCCAGGCTAATCGCCGCCAAATCCTGGTCATAGAGGAAAACACCTTCTCCCACACTGTTCAATCTGTCAGGCAATTTAGCGATAGTAACCGGTGTCAGGACCATTGCCCAGTCTCCGATTGATTTCAGATGCCTGTATGGTGTCAAGTCAAGTTCATGAAGGTCGGTCCCGGCAAAGACACGCTCGCCCAAGCTGCGCACTGCTTCGCCCAGCACGACTGTCTGAAGATGAGGACAGTCCATCAGTGCCGTGGCATCCAGTGTTGTCAGTTGGCTGGAGGGCTCAACAACGAAGCTCTCGAGCGCTGTGCAACGCATGAAGGTGCCGTTGCCCACGTGGCGGACGCTGGCAGGCAGCGTCACCGATTCCAGCGCTGTGCATCCCGCAAAGGCATAATCGGCGATGCTGTCAAGGGTGGTGGGAAAGACCACCTCGGTCAACGAGGTACAGCCGGCAAAAGCAGCTTTGCCTATTGACTTCAGTTCTGATGGGAGCACAACTCTCTTCAGCGCCATATCGCCCAAAGCACCCACAGGTAACTCCTGGGCGGCAAACTGCTGTTGCCAATAATGAATGTCAGGCGTGAGGCATGCCTCAATCATGACGCCCGAAAAATCCACTTCGGACAACATCTGCAGGCTGTCAGCGATAAAGTAGAAATCTCTGGCGTTCATTGAGCCTGTCACGGTCAGGGTCGTGATATTCATATCTGTTACCCGATCCGATAGTCTACCCGCCTTGTTGTTGTCCACAACAAGGGCGTCAACCCGCAGAGCGACAAGTGCCAGGACGAGGATAACGATATTCTTGTATTTCATAATATCAATAAGAATAAACTAGCGTTAAATGTGCAAATATAGTGTATTTTGAAGAAACACCTCAGTATTTTAACAAAAAATGCATATCAGGCCATGTTTGCTCCTGTTGTTTTTTTTCATTACCTTTGCAAAAAATTGATTCATCACAAATAATTATTTTTACATCAATGGAGAAAATTCAAGCAGGTAAATACGTGGAACTCGTCTATGAAATCTTTGTCGTTAACGGCGAGGAGCAGACCAGTGTGTACAAATTCCGCAAGGAGCATCCCGATGCTTTCGTCTTTGGCATTGACGTGTCGCTGATCGAAGGATTCCAAAACCATATCATGGGCCTTGAGCAGGGTCAGCAGTTTGACTTCACCCTTCAGCCCCATGAGGCTTTCGGCGTAAAGAACCCCGAAATGATTTATGAGTTGGAGAAACAGATTTTTGTCATTGACGGCAAGTTTGATGAGGAGAATATCCGCCCTGGCGCACGAGTGCCCATGATGACTGCCGAGGGTATGCGCATCGAGGGTCAAGTTGTGAAAGTGACCGACGACAAGGTCATCATGGACTTCAACCACCAGCTGGCAGGTGAGACCGTGCGCTACACCGGATTCGTTCAAGTGGTGCGCGACGCCACGCCCGAGGAACTCCAGCCCCAACACGGCTGCGGTTGCGGTTGCGAGGACTGCAGCGGAGGAAACTGCGGACACGACC
>DAIREJ010000120.1:0-6990 GCA_036795635.1 Sodaliphilus sp. | reverse complement strand
ACGAGATGGGCGTCTTGAACTCGTGCGTCATGTTGTTGATGAAGTCGTTCTTGATTTCGCTCAGCTTCTTCTGCTTGAAGGCCACCGAGATGGTGTAGAGGAACACACCCAGCAGCAGGAAGGTGAAGGCCAATGAGGGCACCAGAAACTTCACCGACGAGAAGATGTAGTCGCTCTTGTTGGGGAAGGTGACGTGCAGCGTGTTCTGCTGGTTCTTCGCGTCTTTGGGGAACAGCTGCAGGCGGTAATCATCGGCCTGCGACACGGGTGAGTAGCCTTCGGTCTTATAGACAATGCCGTTGGCTCGGTTCGAAACGGCGAACTCAAAGGGCAGCGTCAGCCCGTTGAACTCCAGTTCGGAGCGCAGGTAATAGGCTACCGTAGCACTGTCGGCACGTTCTTGGATGGGGCGGTCGCTGGAGTGGTTCAAGATGGTGAGGATGACCTCGTTGAGCAGCCCCTTCTGGTACAAATACAAGCCCTTGAGCGTTTCCTGCTTCATCTGGTAGCTGTCGTTCAGGTCCTGTAGCGTGGGCAGGTTGGGAGGACGCACGTTGGGATTAGTCTCCTCCTCGGGGGTGAGGGTGGTGTCGATGGCCGCCTCATGGGGATTGCTGAAGTTGAAACTATTCTGGCTGATGCCCGAATTCATCTCCTCTGCCTCGGCAAGGTCCTTGTCAAGGAAGTATTTCGTCTCGTTTTGTTCAAGCATTCTGGACACGCTGTAAAGGCTGCGCATCACTACCTCGCTGAACTGGCTGTTGCGCATCGCCACCATCTTTTCAAGATAGACGATCTGCATGGCAAGCAGACCCAGCAGGGCGATGGCCATTACAACTGTCAATATCCATATAGTCGATCTCTTCATGAGAGTTTTGTGTCTTTTGAAACAATTTCCGTTTTAACAATCAACGGCAAAATTAACACTTAATTGTGAAAATGCCAAATTTTCTTTCACTTTTTGCTGAAAAAATTAACTCCAAATGTTAAATAACCCACTTTTGAGGCCAAATAATCCACTTCACAACAGCACTTTAATTGGCTGTTGCGATTGATGACAGGTTTTGATAATGAATGAGATGTTATTTCAGCTTTTCCTGATGGTGGTGTGCCCACACGGCGATGGCGAGGCTCACGACCAGGCTGGCGACGGCAAGCCAGGGGAAAGCGCCCTCGGTGGGAAGGCCCAGATTGTCGCCAAAGTCTTCGGCAACCACGCCCTTGTTGGCGAGATAACTGAACAGGACCACAGTGCTATTGTTCAGTGTGTGGGCGATGATGGGCACCCACAGGCTGCGGCTCCACACGAGCAGATAACCCAGCCACACGCCCAGGAACATGCGGGGAAAGAATCCGAAAAACTGCAGATGGAATGCGCTGAACACGATGGCCGTGATCCACACGGCGGCATGGATGCCCCGGCGACTGTCATGCACGGTGCGTTGCATTGCCCCGCGAAAGAGCATCTCCTCGCTCAGGCCCGCCATGAAACCGACCACAAAAAGACATGCCAGCAGTTTTCCCACGCTGTTGATGTTGAGTAGCGTTTCGGTGGCTTCAGCGGCGGTGTCTTCAAGGGCGCGCATAGCCTGCTCGATGCCGCTCATCCACGAGGGCAAGCTCATGGCCTTGTTGGCATCCACCATCCAGTTCATGGCAGGCAGCGACACGACAAAGAATACTACAACGAGAAGCAGCGCTCGCCAACTCGGCGCCCGGTCTAAGCACATGGCGTGGAAAGGGCGGCGGTAGAAGATGGCCATCGCCACAATGGCGGGAACGATGAATGCCAGTATGTCTTGCAAGGTGAGCATCGTAAGCAGGCCCAGCCTCGAGAGCAAAACACTGACTACCGAGGCTACTACCAGTCCCACACCCATCAGGCACAGCAGCACCAACAGCCGCGTGCCCAGTTTCGTATTCGTCTTTCTTTCCATGATTTGTCGCTTTTTTATCTGCAAAATTAAACAAAAATCAAATTGCCACGTCTAAAAGACAGACAATAATCATAAACCTCAAGGAAATATGAAAAAGATATTACTGACGTTAAGCGCGATTATGGCGATGGGACTTGGTGCCACGGCCCAGGTTGTCCCCGATGAAGTGGAGATAGTGACCGACGAAAACGTCAAGCTCGAGATGATCACGCCTGCCGAGCCTGTCAAAGAGAGTGAGAAGGAAATCAAGGAACGCGAGAAGAAACTGCGTGAGTTTAACGATGATGTGGCCTATGCAAAGGCCAGCAACTCGATGCGGCGCGGTTACTTTGTCCTTGTGGCCGATTATATCCAGTTCGGCAGAATGGCTTACCGCCACTACGGCCTCAATCCTAATTCCAACTTCATCTTGATACAGGGTGATGACGGCATTATCCAGTATGCCCTCAACGGACCCTCCGCAGGTTCAAATGGCTTGGGTGGATGGACTGGAAAGGGAAACGTGCGCAACAAGGATTACACTGTGAAGAAGAATGGTGACGTGATTTTCAAGTGCCATCTGTTCAGCGGAACAGTTAATACCGAGGTGTATATCACCTTGTATCACAACGGCAATCAGGCCATGGCGCGCATTATGGGCAGTCCGGAAATCACCATCTATGGCCAGATACTCCCATACCGTGACGACAAACATCGTTAATCAGTTTCAAGATAAATCCGGTAATAGATGATAGCTCCACCGGGAGCAAATCAAACCGTGCGCCCCGCGAGTCACCGTCGACTCAGCGGGGCGTTTTTTGTCATGGACAACAGGGACAGGGTAGCAGCGGTTTCAGTTCCTGCTCAAAAATATCGCGCTTGACGATGCGGTAGTGGGGGGAATAGGCGTCACGGAATTCTGGTGAGTGGCTGATGGCATACTTACCATTAGCCAACACGTCTTCGATGAATTGATTGTCCTCATCATGGTGGGGCAGGGTGAGCCCCATCTTGTCGATGATGCCGACGATGTCGTGCCAGCGTTTCGCCCATCGTTCAACACTGGGATGTGTGGCATTGGCACTCTGGACAAAGGCATTTAGCAGAGCATCGGCTGTGATAAGGCCTTCCTTGACGGCCTTCAGACTCACACGCACATAGTTCCCATCGATGCCGCAGGATTCCCAGTACCAGGGCTGTAGCTTGTCAGCCTCGGTCAAGGCAAGCTCCTGCTCCAGGTAGGCTCGGGCACTGGCAGTATCATTCACTAGATGCTCGGGTCCCATGAAATCTTGGAAGCATGATTTGTAGATATCGAGCAGCCGTGCCTGTGGGTACTGTTGCAACAATCCCGAAACAAAATCCTCTACTTCTTGCCCTCTAGCAGCGAAACCCACGGCAAGCATCCCCATCAATACTATACTCATCACTCTCTTCATCCCATACACCGTTACACCCATAAACCTAAATCATCTCCAGAAATTGGTCCTCGTTGATAATCTCGATGCCCAGCTTGCGGGCCTTCTCAAGTTTGGCGGGCCCCATGTTCTCTCCTGCGAGAATGAAACTTGTGGCACTCGAGATGCTGCTCACATTCTTCCCGCCATTCTGCTCAATCATCGCCTTGTATTCTTCGCGTGAGTGTTTGGCGAACACGCCGCTGATGACCACTTTCTTGCCAAGCAGCTTATCGGTTTGCCCAGCGGTCTCTTCCTCGGTGAGTGACATCTGTACGCCTGCGGCCCGCAATCTCTCGACAATGACACGATTGCGCTCGTCGGCAAAGAAATCAACGATTGACTGGGCAATCTTTGGCCCAATTTCAGGAATGGCGGCAAGTTGCTCGGCGGGCATTGTCATCAATGTGTCAATATCGCGCGTGTGTCGTGCCAGCACTTTTCCTGTTGTCTCACCCACAAAGGGGATGGACAGTGCGAAAATCACTCGTGCAAAAGGCATTTGGCGGCTCGCTTCCACGCCCCGCAGGATGCGTTGGGCGCTCTTCTCCTGAAAACGGTCAAGCGCGATGAGGCGTTCTTGCGTGAGGTCATACAGGTCGGCGACATCATTGACTAATCCGCTTTTATTGAGGAGGACAGCCACCTCCTCACCAATGCCGTCGATATCCATGGCATGACGGCCGACATAATGCTCAATGCGTCCGCAAATCTGCGGACCACAGCCCCACTTGTTGGGGCATACCCATGCCGCTTCGCCCTCGATGCGTTGCAGCGGTGAACCGCATGACGGGCAGTGGGTGACGAAAGCCACGGGTTGGCTGCCCGGCTCGCGTCGTTTCTCGTCAACACCAACAATCTTGGGGATGATTTCGCCGCCCTTTTCCACATATAGCATATCTCTCTCGTGGATGTCAAGTTGCTCGATGATGTCGGCGTTGTGCAGGGATGCGCGTTTGACGATGGTGCCGCTCAGCAGCACGGGGTCAAGGTTGGCGACAGGGGTGATGACACCTGTGCGGCCCACCTCAAACGATACATACTGCAATTTGGTGCACTCCCGCTCGGGGGCAAATTTATAGGCAATGGCCCAACGGGGTGATTTGGCGGTGGCACCCAGATTGAGTTGCTGGCGCAGGGAGTTGATTTTGAACACAAGGCCGTCGGTGGCAACGGGCAGCGTCTTGCGCTCCACGTCCCAGTGGCCGATGAAGTCTTTAACTGCGTCAATGCTGGGCAGAATGGACATAACACCGGTTTTGAATCCCCACCGTTTGAGGGCTTCCAGACACTCGAAGTGTGTCTCAAACGGCAGATTGTCGC
The DNA here is from genome assembly GCA_036795635.1 of Sodaliphilus sp. Lineage (GTDB taxonomy): Bacteria > Bacteroidota > Bacteroidia > Bacteroidales > Muribaculaceae > Sodaliphilus. The sequence goes on along the minus strand of DAIREJ010000120.1, from coordinate 2,294 downwards.
CCAGCAGGAAGTAGAACACGGCATCTAGGCCACGTCGGGCGACTTCGGCGCTATTCTGCAACTTGAGCGTTCCGGCAGCCGCGTTGCGTGGATTGGCAAACAATGGTTCTTCATTGAATTGGCGCTCCTCATTGAGTTTCTCGAAACTCTTCCATGGCAGCACGATTTCACCGCGCACCTCGAACTTGTCGGGAAGGTTGTCAACACCTGTGATTTCGAGCGGCACGCTCTTGATGGTGATGACGTTGGCGGTGACATCGTCGCCTTGCACACCATCGCCGCGTGTCACGGCTCGAACCAGGCGCCCGTGCTCATAGGTTACCGAAATCGAAGTGCCGTCATATTTCATCTCGCCCACAATCTCGCTCGCCTCTCCGCCCAAGCCGTCCTGGGCACGGCGCAAGAAGTCCTGCACCTCCTCGATGCTGTAACTGTTGGACAACGACATCATGGGACGCTCGTGGCGCACCTGTGTGAAACCCTTGCTGATGTCGCTTCCCACGCGTTGGGTAGGGGAGAGTGGGTCTTGGAACTGTGGGTAGTCACGTTCTAGGTCCTGAAGTTCTCTCAGCAGGGCATCAAACTCCTGGTCACTCACAGTGGGGGCATTGAGCACATAATAGTTATGGTTGTGGCGGTTGATGATTTCCCGCAATTCCTTGATTCGCTGTTCAAATAAGTCCATTAGGATGATGATTTTTCGTGAATTTGAACCGCTAAATTAATCTTTTTAGACGAGAAAACGTGCAACGCATCCCATTTTTTGCTATTTTTGCGGTGAAAAATGATGATAACCATTTTGAGTATATGAAAAAGATTTTGAGATATATGGCATCGATGGCGGTGGTCATTCTGTTCTGTGTCATGTTTTCGGGGTGTCTGCGTCAGGATTACATCATGTTTGAGGATGGCGACTTCGACGGCATTGAATTCTCGGACTATGATCTCTTGCAGAATGCCGAGCTTGATATGGACGATGTGGACCGCAACTGACGCTTACCCAGTCATGGGAAAGCGTCGGTAAAATTGCCTTTTAAAAATTATTAACTAGGCGGTGTTTCATGCGCCACAACTATTTAGCTCTTGTTCATTTAGTTGAAATGTCACTTTTTGAAGCCTTTTTAACATCTCGTTAATAGTTTTTTTTATATATTTGCAGCCAAATAATGAAAAAGGCGTTGTGTAGCACTATTGCTGCATCGCTGTAAAAGAAACAGATTTTTTTAGGTTATGAACTTATTAGAAAGTAAGTTAGCTCGATATGATGAGCCGCAGAAAGCTAAAGCGGCAGGGATTTATCCCTACTTTAGGCCTATCTCGAGTGAACAGGATACCGAGGTCATCATGAATGGCAAGAAGGTACTCATGTTCGGTTCCAACTGCTACTCTGGTTTGGTCAACGATGAGCGCATCAAGCAAGCCGCCATTGAGGCCACGCAGAAATACGGCACGGGATGCGCCGGCTCACCTTTCCTGAATGGAACGCTTGACCTGCACAAACAGCTTGAGAAAAAGCTGGCTGAATACGAGGGCAAGGAAGACGCGATGATCTACAGCACTGGCTTCGGTGTGAACTTGGGCGTCATTTCCACGCTCACGGGCCGTGATGACTATATCCTCTGGGACGAGCAGGACCACGCGTCGATTATCGAGGGCCGTCGTCTCTCGTTCTCTACTCCCTTGAAGTATAAGCACAATGACATGGCGTCTCTTGAGATGCAACTCAAGAAGTGCGAGCCCGACCGTGTTAAGCTCATTGTCACCGACGGTGTCTTCTCGATGGAGGGCGATGTGTGCAAGCTCCCCGACATCGTGGACCTGGCACACAAGTACAAAGCCAGCATCATGGTTGACGAGGCTCACGGCATCGGCGTCTTTGGCGAGGGCGGTCGTGGCGTGTGTGACCATTTCGGCTTGCGTGACGAGGTGGACCTTATCATGGGCACCTTCTCCAAGTCGATTGCTTCGTTGGGCGGCTTCATCGCTACCAGCAAGGTTATTACCAACTATCTGCGTCACCATTCACGCAGCTATATTTTCACTGCCAGCATCACGCCCGCATCGACTGCTGCGGCGATGAAGGCCATTGACATCATGATTGCCGAGCCCGAGCGTCAGGAGCATCTGTGGGCCATCACTCACGAGGCATTGCAGGGATTTCGTGACATGGGCTGTGAGATAGGCCATACCGAAACGCCCATCATTCCCCTGTTCATCCGTGACAACAACAAGACGTTTGCTATCACGCGTGACCTGTTGAATGAGGGCATCTTTGTCAATCCGGTCGTTTCGCC
>DAIREJ010000119.1:4740-7000 GCA_036795635.1 Sodaliphilus sp. | reverse complement strand
CGGTTTCTTGGGAGCCAATGGTGCGGGCAAGACCACGGCCATGCACATGCTCACAGGACTGAACCAGCCCACGAGCGGCACAGGCCGCGTGGTGGGTTATGACATCCGCACCGAGTATGAGCAGATCAAGAAGCACATCGGCTACATGAGCCAGAAGTTCTCGCTCTATGAGGATCTGACCGTGGCCGAGAACATCCGGCTGTTTGCAGGCATCTATGGAATGGATGACAAGGAGATTGCGCGCAAAACCGATGAGTTGTTGGAACGCTTGCAGTTCGCCGACCACAAGAACACGCTTGTCGCATCGTTGCCCTTGGGGTGGAAGCAGAAGCTGGCCTTCTCAGTTTCCATCTTTCATGATCCTGGCATTGTCTTCCTTGATGAGCCCACTGGAGGCGTCGATCCCGCCACAAGGCGTCAGTTCTGGGAACTCATCTATGATGCTGCGAGTCGTGGCATCACTGTCTTTGTCACTACCCACTACATGGACGAGGCCGAGTACTGTGACCGCATTTCCATCATGGTGGACGGCAAAATCAAGGCGATGGGCACGCCTGAGGAGTTGAAACGAATGTTTAACCAGCCTGATATGAACCATGTGTTCACCCACCTGGCTCGTCAAGCGACGCGCAGCAGCGACTGACGCCAAGCAAACAGTGAAGGATATGAAACAGTTTATTTCATTTGTCATCAAGGAAGCGAAGCACATCCTGCGCGACAAGCGCACGATGCTCATCCTCTTTGGCATGCCGCTCGCGCTCATGCTGATCTTCGGCTTTGCCATCACCTCCGACGTGCGCAACGTGCGGTGTGTGGTGGTGACCAGTTCGATGGATCACCTCGCACAGCAGGCTGTTGACCGTTTATCGGCGTCGGAATATTTCACCATCATCAAGGCCGTCGCCACCCCTCGCGAGGCCGAGCGGGTGATTCGCAACCAAAAGGCTGACATGGCCATTGTCTTCGGTCCCGACTTCGCTTCCAAGCGCAGCGGTGTGCAGTTCATTGTTGACGGAGCCGATCCCAACATGGCACAGCAGTGGACCAACTATGCCACGGGAGTCATCACCAACATGGATGGTGGCGCAACCAACATCAAACTGCTCTATAACCCGCAGATGAAGTCGGCCTACAACTTCGTGCCCGCCATCATGGGCATGCTCCTGATGCTCGTGTGCGCGATGATGACGTCTATCTCGATTGTTCGCGAGAAAGAGAAGGGCACGATGGAGGTATTGCTCGTCTCGCCCGTGAAGCCCTTGATGATTATTGTTGCCAAGGCGATTCCTTATCTGGTGCTCGCCTTTGGCATCCTGGTTGTCATCCTGTTGATGGCGCGGTTTGTCTTGGGGGTGCCGCTGGTGGGGTCGCTGTTTTGGATCATCGTTGTGTCGGTCATCTACATCCTGTTGGCCCTCTCGCTGGGGTTGCTCATCAGCAATGTGGCGCAAACGCAATTGGTGGCCTTGCTGCTGTCCGCAATGGTGTTGTTGCTGCCCATCGTCATGCTCAGCGGCATGATTTTCCCTGTGGAATCGATGCCCACGGTGTTGCAATGGGTGTCGGCCATCGTCCCGCCCCGCTATTACATCGACGCGATGCGCAAGCTCATGATCATGGGCGTGGGGATCAAGGAGGTCGCCCGCGAGGTCATCATTCTCTTGCTGATGGTTGCCGTGCTCATGACTCTCGCCCTTGCCAAGTTCAACAAACGGCTCGAATGACCACAAAGCTAATGATATGACACTCAAATATCTCATACAAAAGGAGTTCCTCCAGATTCGCCGCAATCCGTTCCTGCCGCGCCTGATTGTGGTGTTTCCCATCATGGTCATGTGTGTGATGCCGTGGGTCATGAACATGGAAGTGAAAAACATTAAGGTGGCTGTGGTGGACAATGACCGTTCCACTTTGTCGCAGCGGCTGGTGCACAGCATCGAAGCAAGCAACTACTTCGTTTTCATGGGCCAAAAACCGACCTATCAGGTTGCTTTGCAAGAGATTGAGAAAGCCAAGACCGATGTTGTCGTGGTGATTCCGCAGGACTACAGCCGCGACATCAACAAGGGACAGCTGCCGCAGGTGCTCATCGCCGCCAATGCCGTCAACGGCACTAAAGGTTCGATGGGCAGTGCCTATCTGAACCAGATTGTCACGGCTCATGTGAATCCCGATGTCACCGCAATGCAGTCGCGTCTTTCCACCTTGTTCCTCTATAACAAGCACTTGAATTTCAAGCTGTTCATGATACCTGCCCTGT
>DAIREJ010000119.1:2510-4730 GCA_036795635.1 Sodaliphilus sp. | reverse complement strand
GGGCACCATCGAGCAAATCAACGTCACTCCGGTGAGCAAGTGGTCGTTCATTTTGGCAAAACTCATCCCTTACTGGATCATCGCTGTGTTTGTCATCACCGTGTGCCTGTTGCTGGCATGGGCGGTGTATGGCATCACAAGCGCCGGTCCATTGGCCCTCGTGTATCTGCTGGCGATGTTGCTGGCGCTATTCTGGAGTTCGTTCGGACTAATCATCAGCAACTACAGCGACACGATGCAGCAAGCCATCTTTGTGATGTGGTTCTTTGTCGTGATGATGATGTTGCTTTCGGGCCTGTTCACACCCACGCGATCGATGCCGGCATGGGCCTATGCCACCACCTACGTCAATCCAATGAGTTACTTCATCGAGGCGGTGCGCACTGTCTTCATTCGCGGAGGTGGCATCTCAAGCATTTGGCATCAGTTGCTTGCCTTGTTGGGCATCGGCTTGCTGATGGGCGGATGGGCCGTGCACAGTTACAAAAAGAACCATTGATTTGACCACTCATTCTTTATTTGAAACCAGGGAATGCGACACTTTATTAGCCTATTGTTTTGGCGGTGTGGGTTAAAATATCTACTTTTGTGGATTGCATGACAATAACATAAAAACTGATAAAATATGGAACAGAATCAACAACCTCAACCTCCTGTGTTTAATCAACCGCAGCAGCCTGCAGCGCCGCAGTATCAGCCCTATGTGACCGCCCAACCCATGATGGACCCTGTCACCGCGGTGAAGACATGTTTCAAGAAGTACGCTGACTTCAAGGGTCGTGCCCGTCGCAGTGAATTCTGGTGGTTTATGCTCTTCGTGGCGATTGTGTCAAGTATCTTTAACTATGGCGGACTACTAGTCCCCGCATTGAGTTACATTGGCGCTTTGTGCTCACTGATTTTCTGCATTCCGCAGTTTTCAGCGATGACCCGCCGTTTGCATGACACTGGCCGCAGTGGCTGGTGGGTACTTTTGTTGGCGGTTCTTTCTATCGCTTCGCTTGCTGCTTTAGCTTTTGTACTCGCCCCCCTAGCTTCCCAAATGCTTGAGGTGACCGACACTTTTGAGCAAGCCCAGATGATGGCCGATGCCTTGCAGGCTTCACCTGCAGCATCAACTGTATTCATGTTTTGTGGTCTTGCTATATCTTTGCTGGGACTCATTGTTTTTATCTTCACTTTGCTTGATAGCAAGTGGAAAGAGAACAAGTACGGTCCCTCGCCCAAGTACAAATAAAAAAAGCGGCTTCCGCCGCTGTGGAGCGAGGTGACCTGGTCACCTCGCTCTTTTTGTGTCCTTACCACGCACCTCTCTCCTCTTCAAGTTGCTTAGAGCAACTTGAATTAAACTGACAGACGACGCAGCAGGTCGAGCAAGTCGGGATCGATGGGCTTGTCGCGGCGGATGGCTTTGGAGAAGGGCACGTAAACGATTTTCTCGTCATCGTCACCGATCATGATGTTGCGTTGTCCCTCGAGCAGGGCGTCGATGGCTGCCGCTCCCATGCGAGATGCAAGGATGCGATCCTGGGCCGTGGGGGAACCGCCGCGCTGCAAGTGGCCCAGAATGGTCACGCGCACGCCCAGATCGGGATATTCCTTGTGTACTCTCTCGGCCATACCCATAGCACCTCCTGTGACAGGACTTTCGGCCACAAGAACAATCGATGACCTCTTGTCCTTGCGGAAACCGCTCTTGATGAGTTCTGTGAGCTGGTCCTCTTGGGTCAAAATCTCAGGAATGATGGCCGCCTCGGCTCCCGTGGCGATGGCACCATTGAGGGCTAAGAAGCCCGACTCGCGCCCCATCACCTCGATGAAGAACAGGCGCTCGTGACTGCTGGCAGTGTCGCGGATACGGTCCACACACCACATGATTGTGTTCAATGCCGTGTCATAGCCGATGGTGTGGTCAGTGCCCGACAGATCGTTGTCGATGGTGCCTGGCAGACCCACGATGGGGAAGTCAAACTCACTGGCAAACAGTCGGGCGCCGCTCAAAGAACCATCGCCACCGATGACAACCAGTGCGTCGATGCCGTGTTTCTTGATGTTTTTATAGGCCATTTGCCGACCTTCCTTTGTCTTGAACTCATTGCAACGGGCCGTCTTGAGGATTGTGCCGCCGTGGTGCATGATGCTTGACACGCTTTGGGTCTTTAGATCTACAATTTCATCCTCCACCAGACCCTTATAGCCACGGTAGATGCCTTTCACCTT
>DAIREJ010000119.1:0-2500 GCA_036795635.1 Sodaliphilus sp. | reverse complement strand
TGTTGCCATAGTGATACTGTCTTTTGGTTTGATAATCTGAGTGCAAAGATAAGTTTTTTTATCGTTTTTTTATGGAAAAATGAAAAAATCATTTGTTCTTTCTGATAACTTTTAAGTGGGCATGCTCACTCATGGGGGAACGAAAACGGCGGCTGCTCGCGCAGACGCCGTTAAGTCTCAGTTTAATTACTTGCGTTTTAAATAATAGGTCGGATTAGATCAGCATTAAGGTCGTCTTAATAATCATTTAATCAACATTAACTACCATCAAATAAGTTTTATTACTTGTCTTTAGGCTTATATATGCATCCACGTTAGTGAAATGCAGAAATCGTTATTATCATGTGAAAATGTGAGAAGGGCATTTTCACGTTGCAAAATTACGATTTTTCGCTCCCATGGCATTATGAAAAACAGTGAAAAGTATTTGTAAAATTGATGGATTTTTGGATTTCAAATTTTATAAAAAATTACAAATATGATTTATAATGTGTTATGTGTCAATGAAATAAAAATATAAATCCCAAAATTTGGAGTCCAAATGGATTCTTTGGGTCGTATAGAAAAACGCGCACCCTGAGATGCGCGTTTTTAGTGTTGATGAAGCGGGTTTCGTCAGGTCATTTTTCGGTGATGGTGATCATCTTGCCGGCGCTGTGAGCACTCAACTGAGGAGCATACTGGCACTGGATGGTGGCGATGCCCGAGGTGAACTCACCGGGGTTGGTGACCCAAACGTCATAGCCGATGATATGTGTGCCCTTGTTCAAGTTGTTGAAGAACATGTTGGTCTGGCTGTCCTTGGTCTCGAGATAGAACCATGTGCGGTCCTCGCTGCGGTATCCCGACAGCTTGTCAACTGGCTCGAAGCATGAGGCGCGCTCGTCGGTGAGGGTGACATAGTCCATGTCCTTGTTGACCTTGATGATGACACGCACCTTGACTTTGTCGCCAACCTTGAACGATGTGGCCTGATGCAGGCTGCCGTCCTGGCCGTACACATAGTACTCCTTGCTGAGGGAAACTTCCTCGATGGACTTTTCTTTCACCTGTGTCATTGGTGACTTGTACTGGGTGTAGACGGCACCCCATGCGGGACCGTTGCCGCTGCGGTCGATGACGACATTGCCGCTCGTGGTGGCAGGCAGCGTGGTGCGGAAGTAGCCCAGCCACTCGGCCATCTTGTCAAGGTTGACGGTCTCACCGGCGATGGTGATCGTGGGTGTGGCGTTGCGGCCCAGCCACTGGCTGCCGGTGGTGAGGATGCTGTAAACGGCATCGGCGGCGAGGCTGTAGCTGCCCCAGTCGTTGCTCTGCTTCATCAGGAGCATCCATTTGCGCACCTGGTCAAGCTCTTCGGTGCGCGGGTCAACTTCCTTCATGGCCTGCAGGATGGTGCTGGTGTAAGCCACCTTGTCATATTCCCACCAGCCGTAGCCGGTCTGCAGGTTGTCCCAATACATGCCCAGTGAGGGCTTAACGATGGCAAACTGGCGAATGCTCTCGATGATGTTGCGAGCGGTCTTTTCGTAACCGTTGCGGTTGAGCGTCATGGCATACCAAGCCTTGTCGCTCAGCTTGAGGCCTTTGCTCCAGTTCTTGTCCATGTACTTGAGTGTCTTCTTGAGCAGGTCGGCATTTGCCTTGGGCAGTTTCACTTCGGGGAAGAGGCTGCGGGTGTAGGCATAATCGGTGAAGCTGGCGTAGGGGTTGCCGGAGTGTTTCTTGATTTCTTCGAGAACCCTGATGCTCTCTTCGTCATAGTATTTGAGCGCACGATTAATCATCGAGGTCACGCGGCTGTCATCGGGCAGACCTTCCAAGCGCTTGATTTCGCCCAATGTCTCGAGCACTGACCCTGTGGTCCAAAGGCTGGACTTGCAACCGGGGTAGAGGAACCATGTGAAACCGCCGTCGGCCAGCTGTAGTGACTGCAGCGCCGCAATGATTTTCTCGTACTCCCTCTTGGCGATGGCGTCGTCAAAGAGTTCGTTCAGCTTGGACATCCTGAGCGTCTGGCGGTCGGCATCGCGAACCCACGGTGATGCCAGCAGGGTGCCGATCTTGAGGTCTTGGTTCTTCTCGAGCATCGACACGAGGGTGCTGTCCTCGTTGTGCTGTTTCCAATAGGTGATGGCTTCCTTGATTTGCGGTTGCGACTTGGCGACCACCTGTGCCACTTGCAGGGCAAACAGGCTGTGGATTGCTTGCGTCGAGGTGCTGTAAGTGTCGCTGAAGATGGTGGGCAGTGCCAGCACGCAATACCAGACGGGGTTGTCGCAGTACTCCAGCGTCACGCGGGCATCGGCCGGGAATTGCGGCAACTGGGTCTCGAAGTGGCTCTGTGCCGCCTCGATATAGAACGGTTGTGTCTCGATGACGGGCGAGATGGTCGTGAGCACGGGTACCATCACCTGCTCTCCATCGCCGTACCGGCCGTTGGCAGCCTTGATGCGGAATCCCACAAACGAGATGGTGTCGGGCACTGTCCAGTCGATTT
>DAIREJ010000118.1:0-7029 GCA_036795635.1 Sodaliphilus sp. | reverse complement strand
GGCACCACGGGCACCAGTTGCCGCCCACCTGGCAGATGACGAATTTGCCCTCGGCCTGTGCACGCAGGACAGCCTGGTCGATCTGCTCCAGCGGGTTGATTTCCTCATTATAGACTTTTTTCAGTTCCGTTTGTTCTTGGGCATTCGCAGCCATTGCATACAATGCCGCGGCGAGGATGATAATGGATAGAATCTTTTTCATAATCTTGACATGAATTTTTCTTTATTGACGATGAAACGCAGGTGAGTGCCCTCGCCCAAGAGCGTGTCTCCGCAATGGGCCTCAACCTTAAACTCAATTTTCTTGCCGTCAACTTTTGTGACAATGGCAGTTGCAGTGACAGTTTCACCCACGGGAGTGGGCTTGATGTGTGACGAGGCGATGTGTCCACCCACGGTAGTGCAGCCCTCGGGCAGGTGGTCGCTAACGGCCAGCATGGCAGCGTTTTCCATGAGCGCCATCATCACTGGTGTAGCAAGTACTGGCATGTCACCCGAGCCCATCGAGATAGCAGTGTGGGCCTCGGTGACAGTCATTTCACTGGTATGAGTCAATCCCATCATATTTCTAGTCTTTAGACCTTAGTCTTTTGTTAACTTCTCACTCCTCACTCCTCACTCCTCACTTCTCACTTCTAACTCCCTGTCCATCCAGGCGAGGCGCTCGCGCAGCCAGGTCTTCAAGAAGGTGATCTCATCGTCAAAGTCCTTGGCGACATAGTAGTTGTTCCATACCCACACGCCCCAAGTGGGCCACGCTTTGCAGTTGCGCTGTTCAGCACCGTGTGAGGTGAGGACTGTAGCGAGCGAATCCACTGCCGCCATGATGCGTTCATCGCTCAAGTGACCGTTTCGATATTGTGCCCAGCGTTCCTTGAGTGTGGCGGTGTAGGCTGGGTCGTTGTTCAGCCGATACCACCAGAAGGGCACCAGGTACACGTCGCCTTCCTTGAGCAGAGCATCGTTGCTTTGATATACCCAAGTGTCGGTGCGCCAGCTTTGTACCCTCTTGCAGTTCCCGAACGCCAGGTTCATGTCCCATAGCACCATTTTGAAGCGCGGATCAACGCTGTCGCGTCGTTTGTAGAATTTGCCGCTCAAACGGTAGCCGTCCACGTTGTGGCTCAATTCAGTAATCAATTGGTAGGCGATGAATGATTCAACGTCGATATATTGGCGGTAGCCCGTGTTGGGATTAAGGTAGTCTGGTGACGCTAGCGCCTGTTCCATCTGGTCAATGCAGCGGTTGATGTATCTTACTTGCCGAGGGTCCAGGTCCTCGTAATCGGGTGATTTGTACTGGAACAAAATGTGGTAATCCTTGAGTGGCGTGCCGTCGGCAGTGACAGGGCAATACTTTGAAGTGTAGGTCACCTCGTCATTGCAATCCACTTCCATCAGGTAGTCTCCTGTCAGGTTGTCTCCCTTGATTCCTGGTTTCTTCAGGTCCAGGCGGTGCTTACCTTTGGAGACAACTTCGCTCAGGACATGCACACCATAGTAGGTGCCATCAAGGATAAGTTCGCACAGTCGTCCTTGCGGCACATATTCCATCATGGGCCTTGCCAGTTCCTGCGCCAGCAGGTCGCGTATCATGCTCTTGTCACTGTAAGGCGCCATCAACGCCCAGTTGTTGTCTTTGCCCATTCCCAGTATTTTCACTTTTGCTTTGCTGCCTCTGCGCTTGAGTTTTCCGTTCATTGTGCGGATGGAATAGGGCTTCTTGGGACTATTGTTGTAAGTGGAATTGCCGCGGTGACGAATGGCAATGTAGCCTTTGTAGTCAAGGTGTTGCCCTGGGTGGGCGATAGTGTCGGCGAAATTGAGTTGTCCGTCTCCGTTGTGAATGATGGTCATGCGTCCCTCGATGTATTTGTCATGCATGATGGAATCCCCGTCCACGTCAATCCAGACAATCGGCAGATTGGTGGAGTCAAGGCGCACGTCAGTGTTGGCGGGCGGGAAATTTCCCGGCCGCTTGACGCAGCCACCCATGAGAAGCGTCATGAGTAGGATTACCGTTAGAATTCGTCGGCTCATAGTCGTGTTGATATCCACCCTGCAAAAGTACGAAAAAAAACGTACAATTCAAAAAATGGTAAAAAAACGTCTAAAATTTGCGTAATGCAAATATTCGTGGTAATTTTGCCGTGAAATAAGACATAAATCATCTTGAAATAATGGAACCACAGAAAAACGCGGAAATCATTGCACGAATCAAGTATTTAATGAAAGAGATGGGGCTGCGCCAGGTACAGTTCGCTAGTCGTATCGGTGTAGATACATCTAATTTGTCGAAATACCTGAATGCCCATTTGCCGTTAAGCGAGTCATTCCTGAATCGCTTGGTGGTGAATTTGGGCGTCTCTAAAGAATGGCTGCTTGATGGCACCGATCTGCCTTTCGGTAAGACTCCTGTACGCATCGACGGTGGCATGATGCCTGAGGTCGTGTCGGCCGAGAGTGGCATACCCGTCTATGACGTTGATGCCACTGCAGGCTCTGCATCAGGTCGCAACGAGTTGTTTTCAAGTGAAAACATTGTGGGGTGGGTGAACCTGCCCAATATGAGTCCAAATTGCCGCATTGTGCGTGTGAGTGGTGACTCAATGGCGCCCGTGATCCAGGATGGTGACTTTGTCGCTGTGCGTGAGATGAGCAACCCCAATCAGATTTACTGGGGGCAGATTTATGTCGTCCAGCTTGATGACTTCAGGTTGGTGAAATACGTGCGCCGTCACACTGACCCCAATATGGTGGTGTTGCGCAGCGAGAACCCCAACTATGACGACATGGACGTGCTGCGTACCGACATCCATGAGATGCTTCTTGTGCAACATGTTCTCCACCTCAATTCTAGACTTTAATTGACCACTGCATCCCAGGTGTCGTGGTGCGGCCTTGCTGTCAATGCAGGAAGCCGTGATGAGCGCGAGGGCCATTATGGTCTGGCGCATTTTGTGGAGCATACCATTTTCAAGGGAACCCGTCACCGCCGTGCATGGCACATCCTCAACCGCATGGAGCGTGTGGGAGGTGAACTCAATGCCTACACGACAAAAGAAGGCACGATGCTGTACTCGGTATTCCCTAGCCAACATCTGGAACGCGCTGTGGATTTGTTGGCCGACCTGGTGCAGTGGTCGCAGTTTCCCCAAGAGGAACTGGACCGTGAGCGTGACGTGGTGCTTGAAGAGGCTGCAAGTTACCGTGACACGCCCAGCGAGGCGGTTTATGATGATTTTGAGGACCTGCTTTTTGCTGGCAGTGAACTTGGCCATAATATCCTGGGCAGGAAAGAGGATTTGGAAAACCTCACGCGCGATGACTGCATGAACTATCTCAAGACGCTGTATGTGCCCACCAATATGGTCTTCTTCTCGGTGGGACCCTGTAGTCCTGATCGCTTGTTCCGTCTTGCCGAAAAGTATTTCGGCGGTATGAGCCATTCTGTAGCTCCACGGCATCGTTGCGTTCCACAAGAGACAGTTCCTTTCAGGCAGGTAGTCCAGATAGGGACTCACCAAGCCCATACCGTCATCGGTGCGCGGGTGGTGGACATGAATCATCCCCTGCGCCATGCCTTGATGCTGCTGAACAACATCCTGGGTGGCCCAGGCATGAACTCGTTGCTCAACGTGGAACTGAGGGAGCGCCGTGGCTATGTTTATACTGTCGAGTCCACATTGACATTGCTCAGCGACTGTGGCTGGATGGAGATTTATCTGGGATGTGACCCCGATGATGTGCGTTCCAGCTTGAAGGTCATCAGCCGCATCACCAGCCGTCTAGCCAGTGAATTGATGTTACCCCGCCGTCTTGACGCCTACAAGAAGCAGTATTGCGGTCAACTGGTCGTAGCCGCCGACAGCACCGAGTTCATGGCGATGCGTGCCGGACGCGGATTGCTTTATCACGGCAAGGTGGCATCCATCGACGAGACCATTGCCAGCATCCAAGCGGTCACTCCCGAGGAAATTGCACGTGCCGCTGCCTACCTGCACGGTGAGCGCCTCTCGTCATTGACCTTCCAGTGACGATATTTGCAGAATTCAACAAGAATCACTACTTTTGTGACTAAATAACGACAATACTATCGCATGATGAAGAAGATTTCCATTCTCATCCCTTGTCATAACGAGGAAAAATCCCTTCCATTGCTTTATCCTGAGTTAGTGAAACTCATGGATGGCAATCCTAATTATGAGTGGGAGCTCATGTTTGTCAATGACGGCAGCACAGATGGCACTTTGCAGGAACTGAAACGGTTGCGTTCCGCTGACCAGCGTGTGAACTATATTGACTTGTCACGCAACTTCGGCAAGGAGGTAGCAATGCTCGCGGGATTTGATTATGTCACTGGTGACTGCATGATCATCATCGATGCCGATCTGCAACATCCGCCGACGCTCATTCCCGAGATGATTCGTTGGTGGGAACAGGGCTATGATGACGTTTATGCCAAGCGCAAAACGCGTGGCAAGGAGAGTTGGCTGCGCAAGCGCCTCTCGCTGCGCTTCTACAAAATCCTGCAGAGTTCATCGCGTTTTGACGTGCTGCAGAATGTGGGCGATTTCCGTCTGTTGGACCGTTGTTGCATCAATGCCTTGCGCAAAATGCGCGAGAGCGAACGCTACACCAAGGGGATGTACAGTTGGATCGGCTTCAAGAAAAAAGATGTGGAGTTTGAGCAGGGCGATCGCATTGCCGGTGAATCTTCGTGGAACTACCGCCAGCTGTTTTCCTTCGCCATCGACGGCATCACTTCGTTTACCAGTGCACCGCTTCGCGTCTCCACGATTGTGGGATTCATTATTTCGTTGTGCGCCTTCCTCTACATGATATATGTGTTTATCAAGGCGCTCATCTGGGGCGATCCTGTACAGGGTTATCCCACTCTGGTGATTCTCATCTTGTTCTTGGGCGGCATCCAGTTGCTGTCGCTGGGTATCATCGGTGAGTACATTGGCCGCATCTATAATGAGACCAAAAACCGTCCCGATTACATCGTGCGCGAATTCAACGATGAAAAAGTGTTGGAAAGCGTTTCACGGAACTAGTTTTAACATAAAGACCTGAACAAAATAATGAAAACCCAGGGAAAATCTAATGGAATTACCTATTTGCTGCTGGCTGTGCTGGCGCTGATGGTTTTTACGTTAAGCTTCTTGGCTGTGTGGATGGGCGATGATGTCTATTTCACATTTAACTATTCAGGAGTTGATTGGCTTCGCAAGATCCATTCGCTCAAGGACATCATTGACTCCCAGGGTGCTTACTATATGTCACGAAACGGCCGCTTCGTGACACATTGCATTGTGCAGTTCTTTTGCGGCATTGCTGGCAAGGGCGCTTTTGCGGTGTGCAACGCCGTGGTGTGGGCGTTGTTTATCATCATGCTCACGCGTGTAGCTGGCTTTGACTGGCGGCGTCATGTCGGCGCCATGTTCATCTTGATGGCACTTTCGTTCATCTGCTTGAGGACTCAATTCACCCCTCCCTGCCAAGTGAATTACATCTGGGCGTTCACTGCTGGATTGTTTGTGATATACGAGTTCCTGAATCCGCGCCCGGGCAAGTTTTGGGCCTTGTTCATGGTGGTCTTCTCTTTCCTTGCTGGTTGGGGACAGGAATCCTTCAGCAGCGGCGTGTCGGCAGCAATGTGGATCTATGCCATGTTGAACTTCAAATCGATGAAGCGGTTCCAATGGGCCATGCTGTTTGCTTTCACGGGAGGAATGTTGGCCCTGTGCCTCGCACCGGGTAACTTCTCCAAGTTGGGCTCTAACTCGTTGCGTGCCACACCCGTGGCAATGGCCTATTACATGCGAGCCTTCTACCTGTTGATAGCCGTGGTATTGGTGCTCCTGCTGAGCAAGAAAGCGTCCTTGCGCCAGATTTACAAAGAGAATGCTTTCTGGTTCAATGCGATGTTTTTCATGGTGGTGTTCAATTTCATTGCCAGGGTGTATTGCAACCGTCAGCTCTTCGGCATCGAAATCATGAGCATCATAATTGTCGTGAGATTGTTATACCGCTATTTGGGCAACTGCCAGACTTTATTGAGGGCTTTCATGGGCATCCTGCTGGTGTTGATGGCTGTTGTGTTTGTCATGGATTTGAACATCATCAATAGGCGCACGGCACTTGCCGATGAACTCAAGTCACTCTATGAGCAGAGCAGTGATGGCATTGTCTATTGCGACATTCCTAACAAGGACTTCTTCTATCGCGATGAGGACCCCATGTGGAGTTTCAACTACTGGGCCTTGCTTCAGATGTCTCGTCTGTATATGGCCGAGGGTTCAAGTACCCCACTTGAGTGGCGTCCCACCGAGGTTAAGGCATTGCTCAATCAGTCACTCAAATCTCAGGCCATGAAGCTTGGTACCGAACCAGGTACTTTCATGCTCATTTATGCCGACGGTGACAGCGCCTGCGCCTTTAAAGTCACCCAAGAGCGGAGATATGGTCCTGTATTTGTGGCAGGCAGTGTTACGGTCCACGATGCCAAGCAATTGGATGCACCCGATGGCACCAATATCATACGTGGAGACCATTTCCGCGCCACGATATATCGCCACAACGATGTCTATGACAGTTACACCGATGCTTGTCTTCTCCCCCCTGCTGACGAATAAAAACGACAATATAAAGAATTAAAGGACGAAACCATCTTTGTTCTTTGTGTTTGTAGTTTCCCGTTTGTCAGTTGTACAAATTTTGGCAAAATATTTGCAGGGTTGTGGCAAATGGTGTAATTTCGTGACCACAAATTCAGTCGGTAGTCGGCTGTAAACAGGTCGCTATTTGAAGAAAAACAAGACAACAGAAATACAAACAATATAAAAAGCAAGACTATGAACGACGTAAAATTCTATCTCGACTTAGCCGAGAAAAAGATGCAGGAAGCCGTGGACTTCCTTGATGACACCCTGGCACACATCCGTGCAGGTAAGGCCAACGTGAAGATCCTCGACGGCATCCGCGTGAACTATTATGGCAGCCCTGTCCCCATCGACAATGTTG
>DAIREJ010000117.1:0-7086 GCA_036795635.1 Sodaliphilus sp. | reverse complement strand
TCACGCAGAGCATGGTGGTGAACCCGACGAATGTCGACGCCTACGCCCCCGACATCTACATGGACACCATGATGGTCATCAACCCCAATTCGGGTGACGGATTGAATGTTGATCCCCCTCACCCTATCGATGACCTGATAGACCCCAACCCGATAGAAATGCATGAGGTCTCTTATCCTTACCTAATTGTAACTACACCAGAGCTGAAGCGTTCAGTGCGACGACTTGCAGCACTCAAACGACAAAAGGGTTACAAGGTAGCAATTGTAACCATTGACGAGATAATGAATGATACTTATGCAAGTAACGGAGATAGAATCAGACAAGCTGACGGGACTTATCAAATAGCTTTTGATGATAGTGCAGGTGTAGTTAGACAATTTCTGAAGAAATACTTTGCAAATTACGGAACTAAATACGTCCTATTTGTGGGGGATATACCATATAGATATTTTTCATCAAAAATGAGCCAATTCGAAACACAAATATTTAATATACCGACAGACTTGTATTATGCGGATTTGAATGGTGGTTGGTCAATTTACAGTTATGATTTTCAACCAGAATTGTATGTGGGACGACTGATAGCAAAAAGGCCTGAACAGATTGCAAATTATACTGATAAACTATTAAGATATGAGATAGATCCAGGCAATGGCGATGCCTCTTACCTTTCAAAGGTGTTTGCCAGTTTTGGTGTTGACAACTATAAGGGGGGGGAATGGTATAATACCAAAACAAGAATAAATCAATTATTCTCTATCTATGATTGTATCTTTGAATCTGAAGATGAGCCAATTTTTCCATCTGGAAATCACATTATTGACTCAATTAATGAACATAGATATGGGTTTATCAGTTTAAATCATCACGGGTGTCCAAGCGGCTTGATAACTTATGGCCGTAGAACTCATGAGGGTAATAAAGATAATATGCGTTTTCTGTGGGCAATTGATACTGTGAAAGTTATGGCTTTCGCTGAATCTTATATAAATAATGATTCTTCTGTTGGTAACGGACTTAATAATTTAACGAACAGGAATTATCCTGATATATGCTACTCAACGGGTTGCATAACTATGCCATATGACACTGATACAATAGCCGATTACTCATCAATCCCAATGAATTTTGGTGAATCTTTCACAACTGGAAAAGATTATGGTGGTCCCGCTTTTATAGGCAATACACGAAATGGGATCATGCCAGGAACTGGTGAATTGGAATCATTATTCTTCAAGCAATTGATAAATGGTTACCATAATATTGGGATGGCTAACGGTTTAGCAAAAGCAGATGGAAGGATATGGATTGTGGATACAGTCTCAAAAAAATACATGCCTCTTACTCAAAACCTTTTAGGAGATCCAGAGTTTGAGGTTTGGACTGACACACCTCAAGAATTCACAAATATTCAGGTCACAAGAAGTGATAATCAAATATCTGTATCCGTGGGCAATGCAAACTCAACAATCGTTGTTTGTTACAGCAACGACGGTAAATGGAGAAAAACGACGACATCTTCTAGTGTTGTATTCAACGATATGTCACCTAGTAGCACAGTTATGGTTTATCAGCACAATTACATTCCATACATTGCTCCGTTATTGCTACAAAATGTGAATCTAGCCAATTCGCAGTATGTGATTGCAAGTGATGTGGCTGCGGGAAAGGCCATTGATAGTAACCGATCTCAAGGCGATGTGACCATTGTCCCAGGTGTTGAATACGAAATCGAGGCATCAGGCACTGTGACGCTTCAAGATGGATTTCAGGTGGAGAAGGGAGCGACTTTTGCGGTCTATCCATCATGTTTTTAATGAATCCAGTTGCTTGCCGCAGAATTATTTCGTAAATTTGCGGCAAGCAACTATAAAATTGAAGTATTATGAAAAGATTATTAATTATAACGATTCTGGCTGTGCTGAGTTTGTCAAAAGCTTCAGCCCAGGAATATGAGTACGTTCCTTTCGTGCGCGAAGGCGTCAAGTGGGTGTATCGAGTTCATAATGATAGTTGGACACCTAATCCTGCTCTTCCCGCAGGTACTTTCTATTTTAACCTTGAGTTTAAGGGAGACACTATTATCAATGGTAAGACCTACAAGGCGATGCACAAGTATTTCGGCGATGCGATCAACGAGGAGAATGACACTGTGCCCATCTATATGCGTGAAGAGGACAAAGTGGTCTATGGCATCATACCTGGCGGTCGCAGGTTCTCCGATTGCCCAGTTGGACGAGTATGTGGTCAAGATGACAAAGAAATTCACAGTGGCAATGAGTTCCTCATGTATGACTTCAGTGATCCCATTGGATTTATGACAAGTTTCAAGGGCGGTTTTGAAGGCGATACCTATTCCTATTACGAGCATCAATCCACCGATACCATTGCTGTTGGGAATCATTTGGTCAAACGTTATAACGGCACATGGTGGGGGGTTAAATGTAGATTTGTTGAGGGTATAGGGCTTGATAACACTACATCAAGTTACACTTTGTGTGTTGCATATCCAATGGGCCATGGTCTTCTCTATTTCAGCTTCAGCCACTTGATCGAAAATGGAGAGATAGCTTACAAGGGCTTGAACTACCACGAAGAGGACTTTGACGGCATTGACGAGGTGGTCGTTGACAAGGCGCGCCGTCCGCTTGACCCAAACTACTACAACCTGATGGGCCAGCCCGTGGGCAAGGACATTCCCACCACCCCCGGCATCTACATCCACCAAGGCAAAAAGATCGTGGTACGTTAGCGGGCCGTTAGCCCGCAGTGTATGGGTGTATAAGCGCCTGTCGGCGCGTGTAAAGGTGTATCAGTGGCATCTGCTGCCCGTATGGGAGGCAGATGCCATTAGTCTAATCCATTAAATTAGCCGTTTAAATTCAGAACGCAGCAGCCCAATTGTCTTAGTTGTTCCAGTTGTCTTCAAAATAAAGAACGCGGCAGCCCTCAGAACATTCAGACCATTCAGTTGTTCGTAAGCCAACTATCCCCTAATGGCCCGGATGCGTTGTGCCAGGGTGGGGTGGCTGTAGCTGAACCACACCACCAGCGGGTGCGGCGTGAGGTTACTCAGGCCATGGCGAGCCAGTTTCTTGAGGCCGCTGATGAGGTTCTCCCCGTGGCCATGGCTGGCAGCAAAAGCATCGGCACGGTACTCGGCACGGCGCGAGATGGCGCTGCCAATCGGGTTGAGCAACAAGTCGATGGGCGAAAACAGCAGCGAGAACGCCACGAGAGCGAGGATGAACGACGGAGCGGTGCCGCCAAGGGCTGCAGGCAAGTCTGGATTGCTCACCAGCAACGAGAAGATGAACAAGTTCACCGCTATCGTCACGATGCTGATAATCATGTTCTTGAAGGTGTCATGGTTCTTGTAATGCCCGAACTCATGAGCCAGCACGGCGACAATCTCGTCATTGGTCATCTGGTCTTGCAGGGTGTCATAGAGCACGATGCGTTTCTTGGGGCCGAAGCCCGTGAAATAGGCGTTGGCCTTGGTCGAATGCTTGCTGCCGTCGATGATGTAGATGTCCTTGAACTTGGAGCCGAAACTCTTCAGCGCGCTGGTGATGGCGTCACGCAACTCGCCCTCGGGCAACGGCGTCTGCTTGTTGAACAGCGGCACAATCAGGTTGCTGTAGAACAACGAGAAAAAGACGATGAACACAGCGCACACCAGCGTGGCCCAAATCCAGAACTGCTGCCCAAAGGTCTGATAAAGCCAATAAACCACACCTAGCAACACGGCACTCAACGCGGTAGAGACGACGAAGGACTTGAGCGTGTCGAGCCAAAAGGTCTTGTGCGTCGTGCGGTTGAACCCGAAACGCTCCTCAATGACAAATGTCGAATAGTAGCTGAACGGCAGGGCAATAACGGTGTTGAACAGATTGAAAATCAAGAGGAACAGGACAACCTGCAGTATGGGCACATCGGTCCACGCCTTGCACTGGTTGTCAAGCCACCCCAGCAGCCCGAAACCCAGGATGAGCAGCGTCAGGACGAACGAGACACAGCGGGCAATGAGCGACACGCGCTTGTTGGTGCGCATGTAGTCCTGCTGCTTGCGGTACTTCTCCTCATCATACAGGCCCTCCAGTTCGGGCGGTACAGGGTGAGTCATCCATCGCGTGTTGAGCCACGACAACACACTGCTCACCACAAACTCCAGCGACACAAACGCGATAATCAACAATAACAGGGTCTTTGCCATAGCGGGACAGATGTCATGATTGGTGTGCGCAAATTTAGTGCTTTTTTCAGTGCAATGCTCGTTATTTCAGTTATTTTTGCAATTGTTTCTTGCAAATGCGGTTTTTTACTTTTACCTTTGCAACACAATCTGCACTTGAATCGTCTAATGAACTTGACTGACTATGGCACAAGACAATAAATCATCTTTAGCACAGTACAGACCACTGATGGTCATCATGTTGCTGATAGCCTTTGTGCTGTCGGCACCTTCATGTGGCAGCGACGAGCCCGACATGTTGGTGGGCTACTATCTCGACATCCAATCCGAGATAGCCTACAAGGCATCCGAGGATGACGAGGAGCAGGGCACAATGAGCGACCATGAGGAGTCCAATGTGCTTTACACCACCATCACGCGCATGCAACAAACTTTGCGCAGAACCTATCCGGTAAATGACTATGTGGGCAATGATGCCGCCGTGATCTCGGCGCTCGACAGCATCTATCGTGACTATAAACGCATGTACGGCCACTTGGAGAAAAAGACCGTCTGCACGGTAAAACTCTATCGCACCAAAATGGACGGCATGATTGTCAAGGGCAGCCGCTCGCTAAAGGTCTATCATTTTGGCATCCTGCCACCCGATGTCGACCAAATGGTACAATAACAACTGCACGTAATCTAACCACAGCATATTAACACATTAAACAACTGAAGCAATATGAAAAGAATCTTTACACTTTTATTCTGCATTGGGTCCATTGCCCTTGCGTCGCACGCCAACACATCTATTGAGCGTTGCGTTGAGTATCTGGTACATAACAATATACAGCATCAAACCAGCCCTGCCCAGCTCGCTGACCTGGACGCGAATCATGACGGTATCATCAACATGGACGACCTGACCACACTCATTAACGTGGAAGTCGCTAAGAATCAAACGGCCATGAGAGCAGCCCATCAAAACAATGGTGCCAAAGTAAAAAAGGCGAAGTTCGTGCCCATCTCGCGCACAATCAGGAAGCCCAACGAAATTGAGAAAAAAATCAAGAAAGAACCACAACGCTAAATGATGCACAATATTAATTATTGCCACGGAGCATGGCGGTTCTTGCTGTGTTCCTTTATGGCGGTTGCAGCCATGTTGACGTTCACATCCTGTGGTGATGATGAGCCGACGGCTAACGTTATCGACTACTATATTGAAGTGGAGGAGGAATTCCTCATCAACAGTTCCAGAGATCTGATCGACCGCTACTACAGCCCCATCAACATGATGAGGGAGGCCATCCGCGCCACTTATCCCGAACCTAATGCCCAGGGTAACGACGAGGCTGTCATCGCGGCTTGCGAAGAGGTGTATCAGTCATATTATAGGATATATGGTAGTGGTCAATACGAAGATCACCTGACCTGCAAATTGCACCTGGTGCGCGCAAGAATGGAAGGCAAGATTGTGCGACAAAGCGAGCGAATCAGGACCTACGTCATCGACGTCAATCCTGCAGAAGTAGAAGAATAAACCGAGGGATAATCCTTCAGAGGTTCATCACATCAGGAGCGGTCTTCATCACGGGACCGTTCCTTGCTTTTAAGCAGAGTCAACAGTTTCTCGACCAGACGAGGCAAGGCGTAATTGCCGATATCCTGCTCATCCACCCATTGGTAGGAATCAAGCAACAGCGGCGCCGTGCTAGGTTCAGCAAGATAAAAGTCGGCAAGCAGGACGCGGTGGGTGAGCACATGCTTCACGCCATGGGCAAGCAAGGTGAGGGGACAGCCAAGGTCGGGCAAGGGTCCTCCCTCAATGAATAAAGGTTCCCACAGACCTTGCCAAATGTCACCGGCAGGCCTACGCCGCAAAGCGGTCTTACCCTCATGACGGAGGTAGATATAGCTGAAACGACGTTCCTGGACCTTCACTTTCTTCTCTTTGACGGGCAACTGCCCGACTCGGCCCGAACGGAACGCTTCACAAGTCGCGGCGAACGGGCAGTCCTGACAGCGGGGAGAACGGGGCGTACACCAAGTGGCACCGAAATCCATCATCGCCTGATTGAAATCCGAAGGCTTGTCATGGGGCAAGAGTTCCTGGGCCAACGCCTCAAAGGTGCGTTTGCCACGGGTGGTGTTGATGGGCACGTCGATGCCGTAGTGGCGGGCGAGCACCCGATAGACGTTTCCATCAACGGCAGCGACAGGCAAGCCTAAAGCCATCGAACCCACCGCAGCGGCAGTATAGTCCCCCACCCCTTTCAAGGCGCGCAACCCTTCAATTGTCCTCGGGAAACCGCCCTGAGCAACAATCTGGCGGGCGGCAGCATGCATATTGCGTGCGCGGCTATAGTACCCCAGTCCTTGCCACAAGCGCAGCACCTCGTCCTCACTGGCTGCAGCAAGCGCCTCAACCGTTGGAAAGCGCTCCATGAAACGCAGCCAGTATTCAGTGCCCTGGTCAATGCGCGTCTGCTGCAGGATGACCTCACTCACCCAAATGCCGTAGGCATCACTGATGCCGCGCCACGGCAGTTCACGGCCGTTGGCCGCAAACCATTTCAATAATGCAGGTGTAAATCCAGACCTATCCAATGAAGCTTTCTATTAACGACTCTTCTCGGGGCAAAATTAGTATTTTTCCAGCGCTCCTGCAAACCCAGGTTTCCAAAATCCACACGGGGCAACCATGCAGCCAATCCCGAAGAAGCGAGAAATCTGCCAAAATGTCACTTTTTAACAATCTCTTTGTGTCAGTTCCCGATTATTATTTGTAATTTTGCAATCCCAACGACAAACAAGAAGAATGGAACAAGACAAGATACAACAAGAAACAATAGAACAACAAGCGGCACAAGAACCTGTGAACCAGAACACAAGACCCGTCAAGC